>DEHT01000102.1:46389-46522 GCA_002352045.1 Chitinophagaceae bacterium UBA2793
AAAATTCAAAATTCAAAAATTTAATAGCTGTAATACATTTTTACTTTTTACTTAATATGAAAGCATTGCAAATAATCAACTCCACCTTTGTACCGGTTAATATTGAAAATATAGATACCGATCAAATAATACC
>DEHT01000038.1 GCA_002352045.1 Chitinophagaceae bacterium UBA2793
TGTTCAAGGCTTTCGAGTACCAATGCACCGGCGCCTTCACCCATTACAAAGCCATCACGGTCTTTATCAAAGGGGCGGCTGGCTGTTTTAGGATCGTCGTTGCGTTCGCTCAAAGCTTTCATGGCATTAAAACCGCCAACGCCTGCTGCGCTTACTACGGCTTCGCTGCCTCCGGTGATTATTATATCGGCCTTGCCTAAACGAATATTATCGAATGCATCAATAATAGCGTTGGTAGAAGATGCGCAAGCGCTCACTACCGCAAAGTTGGGGCCTCTAAAACCATGACGCATGGAAATATGCCCTGCGGCAATATCCAATATCATTTTTGGAATAAAAAAAGGATTGAACCTTGGCGTTCCATCGCCATTGGCAAAATTGGTTACCTCTTCCTGGAAAGTAATAAGGCCACCAATACCGCTGGCAAAGATTACGCCCACCCTGTCGGGGTTTACATTTTCCGATGTGATGCCGGCATCTTTTACAGCCTCATCACTTGCCGCCACGGCAAATTGGCAATAGCGGTCCATTTTGCGGGCTTCCTTTTTATCAATATAAACAGTAGGGTCGAAGTCTTTAACTTCACAGGCAAATTGTGTCTTAAACTTGGAGATATCGAATTGCTTAATTATATCAGCACCGCTTACCCCATCCTGGAGCCCCTGCCAGTATTCCTGAACAGTTTTACCCAATGGAGTGATGGCACCTAAGCCGGTTACAACAACTCTTTTTAACGACATAATTTACCTGTGATAATTAAAAGATAGAGAGTTTAATTACTTAGCATTTTCTTCCAAGTAAGATACTGCCTGACCAACGGTAGTGATGGTTTCAGCTTGTTCATCAGGAATAGAAATATTAAATTCTTTTTCAAATTCCATAATTAATTCTACAGTGTCGAGGCTATCGGCACCTAAATCATTGGTGAAAGAAGCTTCGGTGGTAACTTCTGCTTCATCAACACCTAATTTGTCAACAATAATTTTTTTTACTCTTGTTGCAACGTCTGACATGATAGTAAAATTTAGTTTATATGCTGCAAAAATATGTTTTTTGATGTAATTACAAAGAAATAGTACAAGCCATAAAAAAATGTTGGTATTGCCTGATTTTTAGATAGAAATAAATACACTCCAATTCTTATAATTTTTTAGGGAAAGACAACCGATTGCTCAGATTTTGTAGAAATATCCTGTATATTGTATTTCCGCACCGGATAAACAGGCCTTAATTAGCACATTTTATTATTAAAGTTTACGATGGGACTAAAACAAATTGACCACGGCTCAAAGGAGTATAAGCAGGCGGTATTGCTGAGGTATGCAATACTTAGGCAACCGCTTGGCCTGAATTTTACCGACGAAGAATTGGCAAAAGAAAAAGACAATATTCATATTGCCGCTTTTGAAGACGACGATCTGCTGGGCTATTGCATGCTCACCAAAGTAAACCCACATACCTTACAACTCCGCCAAATGGCTGTAAAGAACAACCTTCAGCGTAAAGGTATTGGTGCTTCTATAATGACCTTTGCCGAAAATATTTCAAGGGATAAGGGCTATCATGCTATTATGATGCATGCCCGTGATACGGCAATTGGGTTCTACGAAAAATTTGGTTATAAAGTGAAAGGTGAACCGTTTATTGAAATTAACCTGCCACATCATTTAATGGAGAAAAGGCTTTAAGCTTTTTTTACCGATGCTGCAATTATTTTACGAGCCTCATGTACATCATCGCCTTCAAAAGCATCTTTGGGTACTAAAAAGAAGGATCGGCTATTAAAGTAAAGATGAAAAAAATGTGGGCTTTCCATCCATTCGCTAAATTCGTTCCAGGCCCAAACCCGGCTGCCTCTATCATTTTTTATTCCAAATCCGGCGGCATCTACACTGGCTGTAAACTGGTCTTTAAATGTTTTCTCCCTTTTATAAATTGCCCGGGGCAACAGGTACCAAAATGTAATCATCAAAATAAACCACAGTAAAGAGCTTACTAAAAAAGCCAATGGATGTACTTTTTTTAATGCATACAATACTGCCGAAAGTATTGCAAATACATTTACCAAAATAAGTAACAATTTAATTTCTCGCCTGCTTATAAAATGATAACGAAGTGCATGTATTACTTTGTTTTTTTCGTAGCCGAATGTAGATGATAGCATGGGGCAAAGATATACTGCATTTAAAAAGGAAAAAGTAAAAAATATCTACACTGCAATTTTTAGATTTCACTTCATTTTAATTTATCATTTTGTTGATGCCTTTCTGCATCTCTCCTATTCTTCTTTTCAAAATTTTTTTGCAAAGCATCGGTTAAATCAACCCCGGTTTGATTGGCCAGGCACATCAACACCCAAAGTATATCAGCCATCTCATCGGCCATCTCTTTTCCTTTATCGGTTTCTTTATAAGATTGTTCGCCATATTTACGCACAACTATTCTACTAAGTTCCCCTACTTCTTCCATTAAAATTCCCAGGTTGGTAAGCTCATTAAAATATCTTACTCCGGTTGTATTTATCCATTGGTCTATTTGCTGCTGGGCTTCCTGAATGGTCATATTCTTTATTAATGTTAAAAATGGTTACTCTCTGTTTTTGCTGTCTATAATAATGGTTACAGGCCCATCGTTGATTAATTCCACTTTCATGTCGGCTCCAAAGATTCCTGTAAAAATGGGCTTGCCCAAATCGTTTTCCATTTGTTTTATTAGTAGCTCATACAAGGGAATAGCTACGGTAGGTTTGCTTGCTTTTATGTAACTGGGCCTATTGCCTTTTTTAGTAGAAGCATGTAGTGTAAACTGGCTTACCAATAAAATATCTGCGTTGCTATCTTTAATTGAAATATTGGGTATTTGGTTTTCATCATCAAAAATGCGCAGGTTAATAATTTTATTGCTTAGCCATTCTATATCGGAAGAATCATCTGCATCTTCAAAACCAGCCAATACCAACAAGCCTTTTTGAATAGAAGATTTTACGTTTCCATTTATAGTTACCGATGCCCGGCTTACTCTTTGTACAACTACTCTCATAAAAATTAAAAAATCAAAAATAAATACTAAAAGATAACAGCGTTATCGGTTTTATTTTACAACAATTTTTTGCTTCAAAAAAATTTTATATTTCCACAAAATGTGCAAAACCAATGAAAGCAAAGCCCCTATTCACATATACAATTATTCACATTAATTATGCACAAGGGGTTGATATAAATCAGTTCAAAAATTGAAACACAAAACCTACTTTCGAAATTCACGGTTTTCTGAAACCATCAATTCCTTACATATAAATATTAACCAATTATGCCGACAAAGAAACAACCAGCGGTAAAGGCCCTAAACTTTACCCGACAGTTTACACAAGAAGGAGTGAGTCCTTACGATTTGTTTGAATACGATTACCGAACCTCGGTAATAAAAAATCCTTCGGGTGAGGTTGTTTTTCAAATGGACAATGTAGAGGTTCCAAAACAATGGAGCCAAATTGCAACAGATATTTTGGCTCAAAAATATTTTAGAAAAGCAGGCGTGCCAAATGAAGACGGCAGCACGGGAAGAGAAACTACCGTTAAACAGGTGGCTCACCGTATGGCGCATTGCTGGCGGGTTTGGGGCGAACGCTATGGCTATTTTTCTAACACAAAAGATGCTGATATTTTTTATGACGAATTAGTGTATTGTATTTTAAACCAGGCCTGTGTACCCAATAGCCCACAATGGTTTAATACCGGCTTGCACGAAGTGTATGGCATTACCGGAAAACCACAGGGGCATTATTATGTAGATCAAAAAGATGGCTTACTAAAAAAATCTACTTCGGCATACGAACGGCCACAACCTCATGCTTGCTTTATATTAAGTGTAGATGATGACCTGGTAAACGAAGGTGGTATTATGGACCTGTGGGTAAGAGAAGCCCGTATATTTAAATATGGTAGTGGCGTTGGTACCAACTATAGCAGCATTCGTGGCGAAAACGAAAAGCTTAGTGGTGGCGGAAGCTCCAGTGGGTTGATGAGTTTTTTAAAAATTGGCGACCGTGCAGCAGGTGCTATTAAGAGCGGTGGCACTACCAGGCGTGCTGCAAAAATGGTTTGCCTCGATTTAGACCATCCCGAAATTGTAGAATTTGTAAACTGGAAAGTAGAGGAAGAAAAAAAAGTAGCAGCTTTAATTGCCGCAGGTTACCCAAGCGATTATGAAGGCGAAGCCTATCGNNTATGCCGCATGGCGCTGTGCCGACCCCGGTACTCAATACGATACTACCATCAACGAATGGCACACCTGCCCCGAAGGCGGCCCCATTAGAGCAAGCAATCCTTGTAGCGAATACATGTTTTTAGACAACACCGCCTGCAACCTTGCCAGTGTAAACCTTCGTAAATTCTTTGATGAAAAAACAAACCTTTTCGATGTAAAAGGATTTGAATACACTTGTCGTTTATGGACGGTGGTGTTAGAAATTTCTGTTTTAATGGCACAGTTCCCTTCCAAAGAAGTGGCACAATTATCTTACGATTATAGAACATTGGGTTTAGGCTATGCCAACTTAGGTTCCATGTTAATGGTAAGCGGTATTGCTTACGATAGCGATGAAGCAAGAGCAATTGCCGGAGCCATCACCGCTATAATGACCGGTGTTACTTATTCCACTTCGGCTGAAATGGCCGGCTTCCTGGGTGCCTTTGATAAATACGAGTTGAATAAAAATCACATGCTGAAAGTAATGCGCAACCACCGTGCTGCCGCATACGATGCAATGGATGCTTATGAAGGTTTAGAAATAAAACCTCAAGGCATCAATGCAAAATATTGCCCCGATTATTTATTGAAAGCTGCTACCAAAGCTTGGGACAATGCAGTACAACTCGGCGAAAAAAATGGTTATCGCAATGCACAAACCACTGTAATAGCACCCACAGGAACTATCGGCCTGGTGATGGATTGCGATACCACCGGTGTAGAACCCGATTTTGCCCTGGTGAAATTTAAAAAACTAAGTGGCGGTGGTTATTTCAAAATTATTAACCAAAGTGTACCACAGGCTTTACGAAATTTAAAATACAGCGAAAAAGAACTTTTGGAAATTGTAAACTATGCAAAAGGCCATGCTACATTAAAAGGAGCTCCGCATATCAACGAAATTTCTTTAAGTGAAAAAGGATTTTTACCCCATGAAATTGAAAAGCTAAATGCAGCCATGGGCAGTGCTTTTGAAATTGGTTTTGTATTCAATGTATTTACCCTGGGTGAAGCTTGCTTGCAAAGGCTTGGCTTTAAACCGGAGCAGTACAACAATTTTGAATGGAGTTTGTTAGAAGCTTTAGGCTTTACCGATGAACAAATAGAAGCAGCTAATACTTACGTATGTGGCACCATGACGATAGAAGGTGCTCCTTATTTAAAAGAAGAGCATTTGCCTGTATTTGATTGCGCTAACAAATGTGGCCAAATTGGTGAACGCTATATTCATGCACATGGGCATATTCGCATGATGGCAGCAGCGCAACCATTTTTAAGTGGCGCCATCAGCAAAACCATTAACCTGCCCAACGAAGCAACCGTAGAAGAAATTGCAGATTCGTATAGGCTAAGCTGGGAGCTTGGTTTAAAAGCCTGTGCATTGTACAGGGATGGAAGTAAATTGAGCCAGCCACTCAGCAACAAAAGCGACAAAAAGAAAAAAGACAATGCCTTAGCCGAAGAAAGCGAAACGGTAGCAGAGGTTACTTCGGGCATTGTAGATATGGGCAAACTTACTATTGAAGATTTATTGGATGAAGTAAACAAACGAGTACAAAACAGTGCCGACACTTCGCTCAAGCGCCAATTGGCAATGATTGTTGAACGCCGTGCATTGCCTGCCAAAAGAAGAGGCTTTACTCAAAAAGCAAAAATTAACGGACAGGCCATCTTTGTACGCACCGGCGAATACAACGATGGTACATTGGGCGAAATATTTATTGATATGGCAAAAGAAGGTGCTACCATGCGTAGCATGCTCAACTGCTTTGCCATAGCCGTTTCTATTGGTTTGCAATATGGCGTTCCTTTGGAAGAGTTTGTAGAAAAATTTGTGTTTACCCGCTTTGAACCCGCAGGCATGGTAGAGCATCCCAATATTAAAACCACCACTTCCATTATTGACTTTATGTTCCGCTCCCTTGCTTATGAATATTTGGGCAGAACCGATTTGGTGCATGTATTAGATAAACCCGAAGTAGGCAATACCGGCAATGAACCCTGGGATGAAAACACTCCAACCATTGGCGAAAGAAAACATGAATTAAGCAATGTAAAAGTAATGGGTGCTGTACAACCTGTGGCTTCCGAAAAACCTTTGGCGGCCAAATCGGTTATGGGTATGGATGCGGTAAATGCGGCAGCCAAAAGTATGCAGGGCGATGCTCCGGCATGTAACATCTGCGGCCATATTACGGTAAGAAGTGGCACTTGTTATAAATGCCTGAACTGTGGAAACAGTTTGGGATGCAGTTAATAAATTTAATTTCAAGGTCAACAAGCTTCTAAAGCTGGTCGACCTTAAAGATGGTAAGGCTTATAAAAGCCCCTCCCTAATACAATGAAGAAGCCGTTGGTAGTTTACCGACGGCTTCTTTGTTTTAAAATTATATTGATGTGATTTTCCTTCACATTAAAATTGATAATCTCTCAAATAACTACAACTGTTAAACGCTTCCCGGTAAAATTTTGTATTGCCGTATTCTTTCTTCAACTGCGGGAAGTATTTGTTGTTCATAAATTCTTTCATGTAAACTTTTTCCGCCGATTCGTATTTATCCCAATCGTTGTATCCGAAATCTTCGTACTGAGGTTTGTGTATTTGTTTTTGAGCACATTTAGCCATCATAAACAAACACTTTGCTTTTAACTCTTTGTTGCCGGTAGCCTCCATAGCCATCTTAAAATAATCATGCGCCCGGAAACAGCCATAATAATTTTTTTGGAAATCGGTTGCATCTTTTGGAATAATGTAGCCATCTACTCCACTCCGGTAATATTCAACCAACTCCCATGCATAACCGTAATAAGTGGTATTGTATAAACCCAATGCCAATTTATACAAATGTTGTGCAGCATTGGCTTTATCGGTTTTTACCAAATCCTGCAGCCGTTGCATTTCTTTAGCAAAAGCAAGTTTAGTGGTTTTTGGTTTGGGGCGTTCATAACATTCTTCCTGATCGTATAGCAGTTCAATAAAAGGATTTTTTTCTATTTTCCTGGCAGCGGCATCGGGTGATTTTGCCAGCCATTCAATTGCCTTTGCATAATTATTATCTCTCAAATAAGCAGTGCCTGCAAAATCAATTACATCCGCAATTTTTAAGGCATTGGTTTTGGTTAGAAAATCATCAAACCCGGTTTTATTTTTTTTAGTGAAGTATGCATACAGCATTTCCACATCTTTGCTGGAAGATTGATTGTGTAAAAAATCGGCCGATATGGAACCGTAATTGGAGGCCTTACCGCCAAGCATTACATACTCTGCCGAACCAACTGCCAATGCTTCTTTAAACCGGTCGCCTTGTTGGCGATAGCGCTTGGCAATTACTTCGGCCATCAAGTTGCGATAAAATACTTTCCATTCCGATGCCGGCTCACTCCATCCATTTCCATCCTGCTTATCTGCCAGGGCTTTTTGAGAAAGCCATTTTAAAGAAGGCAATATTTTATCTTCAAAATTTGCGTCAATTTTATCGGTGGCATTTACTTCCAACAATAAATTTGTTAGCTGCCATTGATTGTTCAAATTATTGTTCAGGTTCATGGTTTTGGCTTTATCCAGCAAAACCCTTGCCGATGAAAAGTCTTTTTGCATTAAAGCAGTATAAGCTGCGCCAACCTGGTACAGAGCAGGATTGGCTGCTTTGTTTTCTACAGCAACTTTTTCTAAAAACTGCTGAAGTTTTTTAACCTGCATCGCACTTTCGTTTAGAGCCGAATCGTTGATGGCTTCATTCCAACTGTAAAAAAATTCTTTGCCACCAACTTGTTTATTCAAAACCGGATTAAGATAAAATTCTTCGGCCTTGTTTATTTCTCTTATTGCCAATACCTGCAACACATCGGCCTTTGGGTGGAGGCTATAAATTTGTTCCATTGCAGAAATTTGCCATGCAGGATCACTCAAAGAAAACAACCCAAGCATATCTGCCTTTTCCTGTTTATTGGCACACAAAGCCAGGTATTCGCTTTTATTTTTTTTAGAATCAACTGCCCAATCAAAACTTATATAATTACTTACCCTTTTTGCCTGCGACGCACTGAAAGCTTTGCTAAAGAGGTAGGCCGCTTCCACATCTTTTCCGGTATGCCACAATGCGCCGGCTTTTAAAGCAAGGCTCATGGGTTGCAATATGCTCTGAGTGGTATTATTTTTCAACAATTCATCGTAGGCCGAAACGGCTGCAGTATAATTATTACTGTAATGTGCCAATCGAACAATTTGGTAGCCATATTTTAGTTTAAAGAATTCTGTTTTGGCGGCATTGTACAACTGACGGCCATTCTTCATCAACTTATCCATTTTTACACTATCTCTATTTGCAGCTTCCCAGTTGTAATAATTTCCAAGCACATAAGGCTCTACCTGTTTTGCATACATTATATAACCTAAGCCCTCCAGGTTTTTACTATTTATAAAATATCGGCTCATGCCATTTGCTTTTACCGCTGCCGAAACCAATAAAGGCTGTTTCTTTTCAATGTGATTGTATAATTTTTTAAGTTCATCGTAACCAAATTTTGTTACAAATGTTTTAGCATCGGTATCGCTTACAGGTTTGCCACAGTAAGCCGCCCATTCGGTTGCCAACAGATCGGCAGCATCTACCGGCTCCTGTTCTTCGTACAAAAAAGTATTACCCGAATAATAAAAAGGCGAATAAGCTTTTGCTTCTACAATTGCTTTGCTTATGAAACTGGTATAATAATCATAAGGATCTATGCCGGGGCCACAGCCAATAATGTTTTGCGGAAAGCTAACCCATATAAGATTAATGAAGGCTACTAAAAACACTTTTAATTTCATGAGTAGAATATTTATTTAAAGTTATACTATCTAAATGATACAAAACAAGCCGGCGATTTTCATTTTTCAATTTTTGTTTTAGAACATCTGCTGTTTTCATAATATTATGAAAAGAGCATTCTTCCAGGCGAAGCATATCGCCTTTTTTAAAGGTTGTATTTTTGAAAACGGTATCGGCAATTATTTCAATTCTATTGGAAGAAATGGGCTTTGAAAAACTTTGAAATTCCTTTGCAGAAATATTTTGAACAAGCCCGGCATAAGCTCCCTGCCTAAACAATACATACCATTGAAACAAGGGCAATGCAATATCTAAAGGCAGGCTGTACTTATTTAAGGCGGAAATATATTTTTTTACTTCGCCTACATCTAAAATAGAATTTTGCGTAGCCATACTTTTCAAATTGCCCATGTTGTAACACATAAGCAATCCTTTTTTAACAGGCGGCACTCCGGCTTCTGCAGCATATTTTATTTGAAAGAGCCGAATGGTAGCAGAGTACAAATGAACCGTATCTATTTTTTGCAATTCGGTTAGGAGGCTAAAATATTTTTCTTTGGTGGAAGCAGTCCAATCGCAATCCATTTGTACTTCTTTAATAGAATCAATACCATTGGATGCAGAAATACTTGAAATTAATTTTACAATATTATGTGCCAGTAGCTTGCATTGTTCCGGCTTTATATTTCGAATACATTCATTGGTAATAAAAACGGTAGGAATAATTTGCAGTCTATTTTCTTTAAGGGATGTATCACCAAATCTAAGTTGTGCTATGGGTGTTGGTTGCTGATAGGTATCGTCCCAGGATACATCAAAAAAGCGGAGATAGAGATGCTCCACTTTATTTTGTTGCAATACATTTTTTTCAAAGCCCGTAGGATTAAAGGTTGTTTTCCAATGATAAAATGCAGGGGTTATTGTTAGGGAGTTTTTTTTATCGTTATTTATATTACAAGCCATTAAATAAGCTACAGCAACCATTAACCCCAAAAAAACTGTTTTTATTAAATAGAATTTACCGGGCATCATGCAGAGAAGGTTTTACTTGAATACTTTTGTTTTAATTAAGATTCAAAAACAGTAATCATTTTCACATTTGAGTTCAAAAATAAAATAAAGCCCCCAAGTTGACTAAAGCTTCCAAACAAACTCGTTAAAAAAATGTACTTGTTTTGGCCTCCCTAAAAAATATTTAAACCTTTATCTTTGCGCCCTATGGCAAACGAGGCAAACAATTTTCAGCAATTAATTTCGCATTGCAAGGAATATGGATACATTTTTCAGTCATCGGAATTATACGATGGCTTAAGTGCCGTATATGATTACGGCCAATTAGGTGCTCAGCTCAAAAAAAACCTGCGGGATGAGTGGTGGAAAAGCATGACTCAGCTTCACGAAAATATTGTGGGTATTGATGCGGCCATTTTTATGCATCCAACGGTATGGAAAGCCAGTGGCCATGTGGACAATTTTAGCGACCCCATGATTGATAATAAGGATAGCAAAAAACGCTACCGGGTTGATCATTTAATTGAAGCCCATGCGGAGCAACTGGCATTGGATGGTAAAAAAGACGAAGAAGCTGCCTTGTTGAAATCAATGGACGAATTATTGGCTAAAGATGATTTTGCAGGTTTAAAAACTTTAATTGATAGCAACAATATTAAATGCAGCATTAGCAAAACCTGTAACTGGACCGATGTGCGCCAGTTTAACCTGATGTTTAAAACAGAGTTTGGCGCTGTGGCCAGCGAAAACCCTGATGATAATATTGTTTATTTACGCCCCGAAACGGCACAGGGTATTTTTGTAAACTTTTTAAACGTGCAGAAAACCGGCCGCATGAAAATACCTTTTGGTATTGCACAAACGGGCAAGGCTTTTAGAAACGAAATTGTAGCAAGGCAGTTTATTTTCCGTATGCGTGAATTTGAGCAAATGGAAATGCAATTTTTTGTTCGCCCCGGTTCACAAATGGAATGGTATGCTTACTGGAGAGATGCCCGCAAAGTCTGGCATCAAAGCATTGGCATACCGGCAGAAAAATTGCGCTTTCACGACCATATTAAATTAGCGCACTATGCCGATGCTGCACTGGATATTGAATTTGAATTTCCCTTTGGTTGGAAAGAATTAGAAGGCATTCACAGCCGAACCGATTTTGACCTAAGCCAACATGCCCAATACAGCAAAAAGAAAATACAGTATTTTGATAATGATGTGGACCCTGCAACCAATAAACCTTATGGCAATTATACACCCTATGTGGTGGAAACATCCGTTGGTTTAGACAGGTTGTTCCTAACCGTTATAAGCCTGGCTTATGCCGAAGAAAAATGGACTAAAGAAGATGGCACCGAAGACAGCCGTGTGGTAATGCGTATTCCGGCAAAAATAGCCCCCACCAAATTGGCCATTTTACCCTTAGTAAAAAAAGATGGCCTGCCCGAAATTGCACGTCAATTGATGGATGAGTGCAAGCAAAGCTTCATGTGCTTTTACGAAGAAAAAGATGCTATTGGTAAACGCTACCGCAGAATGGATGCCATTGGTACACCATTTTGTGTTACCATTGATCATCAAACAAAAGAAGACAATACCGTAACCATACGCTACAGAGATGATATGAGGCAGGAAAGAATTGCTTTGAGTGATGTGAAAAAAATTGTATTACAAAGTTTATAAGTTCTTTTTGCAGCATTTATCAAATTCAATTTGTCTGAAAGAAAAACTAAGCCAGAAATATGAAAAAATTTTTGTTATCGTTCACCCTAACCGTTATTTCAATTTGTGCTTTTGCACAGGAAGAAATTTCTCATGCCAACTCCACTTACAATAAAAGTTTTATTGCTGAGTTAGGCGGCCCCGGAATTTTGTTTTCCGCCAATATGGACTTTCGTTTTAAAAAGAACCCACTTGGGCTTGGAGGTAGAATAGGCCTGGGCTTTGTTACTGCTGATGAACAAGTGGGCGATCCAAATAATTACGATTACAGGCGCCGTTCGGTTATTACTGTTCCGGTTCAACTAAACTATTTGTTTGGTAAACCCAATTCTGTAAATGCTTTTGAAGTTGGTTTTGGTATCACTTATATCGGTAAAAAGTTAGACATTATGGATTATTATGAAAACGAAGCTACCCAGGTTTTTGGCACCGCTTCGTTTATGTATCGCCGAATGCCTAAAGACGGTGGATTTTCCTGGAGAATTGGTTTTACTCCTTTAATTGCAAATGGCATAGTTCAGCCATTTGGCGCAGTAAGTGTTGGTTATAACTTTTAGAAAAGGCCATTGTCGGGTTAGTTGATTCAGTTAATTCGATAATGTGCTAATATTGGCAAACTGTAAATCCTTCTAATGTAGGAAAGCATTTTCTTTTCTCTAATAATCAAACCTGATAATTGTTGAATCACCCAATCAACCATACAATTCCTGGTGAATACTTTTTCTATCGTAACCCAGTGCTTGTATTCGTTGCTTTGATTCATCTATCATATTCTTCCATCCGCAAAGAAAAAAACTGGCAGGTTTTAATTCGCCGTTGTTTTGAATTTTATTTTCGTTTACCAACTCTTCATAAACCTGGTGTACATATCCTATTCGAACCAGGTGGTCGTGGTTGCCGGGTTCTTCTCTTGAGTAACAAGTATGGAAAAAGAAGCCTGCATCCTTGCGCATTAAGTCTTTCAATTCATTTGCATACAAGGCATCGCCAAATTTTCGGCAACCAAAAATTAAATGAATATCTCTATGCGGTATATTATGGGTAATAATATGGTGAATCATAGAACGGAAAGGCGCCACTCCGGTTCCGGTACAAATGAAATAGAGGTCTTTATCAATTTCATCGGGCAAAGTAAATACACCCACCGGCCCACGCAAGGTAAGTTCGCTGCCTTCTTTCACCTGGTTGAAAAGATAGTTGGTACCCATCCCATCTTCCAGCAGCACAATGCAAAGTTCAAATACATTGCTACCATCGGGCCAACTGGCAATGGAATAACTGCGCCAGCGTTTATTGGGTTTTTCATGAATAGGCAAGTCGAGCGTAACAAACTGCCCCGGCTTAAAATCAAATTTTTCCAACTCGGGAATTTGAATAAAAAACCTTCGGGTTGAATGGGTTTGCTGCTCTATTTTTATCACCCTGCCTGTACGCCATGGTTCAAGTGCCATAATTGGAAATTTATTTCAATGTAAGAATTAATTAGCTAATTAGCTAATTAGCCCCATTACCAAATTTCCAAATCATCACATCTCTAAATTAGCATGTTAGCACATTAGCTAATTAGCACATTCCCTATCTTTGCCCCCGCTCATGAACCTGGATGTGTTGATGAATTTTTACAAAAACGACCCCCGCTGTTTTCAAATTGCGGACAGGCTTACTATGTCGCAAGCCCAGCATTTACACTTACAGGGTTTAGCCGGCAGTGCCTCACAATTTATACTGGCAGCCATTTTTAATCACAGTAGCACCGCTCAAACCAACCACATTGTAATTTTAAGAGATGCAGAAGAAGCTGCCTATTTTCACAACAGTTTCGAAAATATCAGCAATGCTTTAGATATTTTTTATTTCCCTTCTTCTTTTAAAAACAAAAAAAATTATCAACTGCTCAATAGCAGCCATGTAATGCTTAGAACAGAAGCACTCACAAAACTGGTTGGCGCAGGCAATAAAAAAGTAATTGTTACTTACCCGGAAGCTTTGTTTGAAAAAGTAGTGTTATCCAAAACGCTTTCGGCTAATATTATTGCCATTAAGCAGGCAGAAGAATTGGATGTAACCGGTTTAATGCAGCGCTTTGTGGAATATGGTTTTGTAAGAACCGATTTTGTGTATGAACCTGGGCAATTTGCTATCCGTGGTGGCATTCTCGATATATATTCATTCGGCAATGAGAAACCTTATCGCATTGAACTATTTGGAAACGAGGTTGACAGCATCCGCATTTTTGATCCCGAAACACAACTGAGCGAAAGAAAATTGTTGCAGGTAAATATTATTCCTAATGTAGAAACACAGTTTGAAACCGGCGAAAAAGTTTCCATCATGGAATTTTTGCCGGAGCATACAGTGGTATGGTGTAACGACTGGGCTTTTATCAAAGAAAAAATTGAACAGCAACAGGAAGACCTCAATATTTTTTTGGAATACCATTCGCCGGCAGATGCATCCATCGAAGAAAATGAAAGCATCAATATTAAACAGGAAGTTACGGCTGAAGATTTTATAAATGTAGCTGTGCTTGAAAACGAAATAAAAGCCCGGCATACTATTGAAATAGGGAACAAAACATTTTTTGATGCCACGGTTGTTTTTAATTACAACATTAAACCACAGCCGGCATTCAACAGGCAATTTGATTTGCTCATAAAAAATTTACAGGAGTTTGAAAGCTCGCATTACAATATTTTTATTTTTGCGGAGCAGGCCAAACAATTGGAAAGGTTGCACAGCATTTTCACCGATTTAAAAGCCGATATTCAACTCACTCCAATTCCGGTATCAATACATGAAGGATTTATTGATGCCGATTTAAAATTGGTTTGCTATACCGACCACCAGGTTTTTCAGCGCTATCATAAGTACAAGGTAAAACAGGCTTTTAGTAAAAACAAAGCCCTTACTTTAAAAACCTTGCGGGAATTGCAACCCGGAGATTATGTAACGCATATTGACCATGGTGTAGGCGTGTACAGTGGTTTGCAGAAAATAGATGCCAATGGAAAAATGCAGGAAGCCGTACGCATTCAATATAAAGATGGCGACCTGCTGTATGTAAACATTTCGTCGCTTCATAAAATAAGTAAGTATAGTGGCAAGGAAGGAAGCATTCCTAAAATGAATAAGCTGGGCAGCGATGTATGGAATAAGCTGAAAGAAAAAACCAAAAAGCAGGTAAAAGATATTGCTACCGACCTTATAAAATTATATGCACAACGCAAAAGCCTTGAAGGCTTTGCCCATAGCCCCGACAATTATTTGCAAACCGAACTGGAAGCAAGTTTTATTTACGAAGACACACCCGACCAGGCAAAAGCCACCGAAGACGTAAAAAAAGATATGGAAAAACCATCGCCGATGGACCGTTTGGTATGCGGCGATGTGGGTTTTGGCAAAACGGAAATTGCGGTGAGGGCAGCATTTAAAACCGTATGCGATGGCAAGCAGGCTGCTGTGTTGGTGCCCACCACAATTTTGGCATACCAGCATTATAAAACATTTAGTGAGCGCTTAAAAGATTTTCCGGTAACGGTTGATTTTGTAAACCGGTTTAAATCGGCCAAAGAAAAAAAAGAAACACTTAAGAAATTAGAAGAAGGAAAGGTTGACATTATTATTGGCACACACGCTTTATTGGGCAATGCGGTAAAGTTTAAAGATATGGGTGTAATGGTGATTGATGAAGAGCAAAAATTTGGTGTGGCAGCCAAAGAAAAATTAAAAACACTTAGAACCACGGTAGATTCGCTCACACTAACGGCAACGCCTATCCCACGAACATTGCAGTTTAGTTTAATGGGTGCAAGAGATTTGAGCATCATTAACACACCACCACCCAACAGGCAACCCATACAAACAGAAGTATTGGTTTTTAATGAAGACATTATAAGAGATACCATTTATTATGAAACCGAAAGAGGCGGCCAGGTATTTTTTATTCATAACCGGGTGAAAGGCTTAGCCGAAATGAAAACTTTGATACAGGGGCTTTGTCCCGATTTAAGTATAGCTTTTGCACATGGCCAAATGGAAGGCGACCAATTGGAAGATACCATTTTAGATTTTATGGATCGCAAATACGATGTGTTGATTTGTACCAATATTGTAGAAAGCGGCGTGGATATTCCAAACGTAAATACCATTATTGTAAACAATGCACATCAATTTGGCCTAAGCGATTTGCATCAATTGCGTGGAAGAGTTGGCCGAAGCAATAAAAAAGCTTTTTGTTATTTGCTGGCTCCTCCCATGAGTACTTTGCCTCCCGATAGCCGCAAGCGATTATCTACACTGGAACAATACAGCGACCTTGGAAGTGGTTTTCAAATTGCCATGAGAGATTTAGATATAAGAGGTGCCGGCAATTTATTAGGAGGCGAACAAAGTGGTTTTATTGCAGAAATTGGTTTTGAAATGTATCAGAAAATTTTGGATGAAGCCATTAAAGAATTAAAGCGAAGCCAGTTTAGAGATTTGTTCAAAGAAGAAATTCAGCAGCAGGATGATTTTGTGAAAGACTGCAGCATTGATACCGACCTCGAAATATTAATTCCGGATTGTTATGTAGAAAGCATCACCGAAAGACTAAGCCTTTATTCAAGATTAGATAATTGCGAAACCGAAAAAGAATTGGGCGATTTTCATCATGAATTAAACGACCGATTTGGGCCGGTTCCTACACAAGTGGAAGACCTGTTTACAACGGTACGTGCAAGAAAAATTGCCGTTGATTTAGGTTTTGAAAAAATGTTGTTGAAAAATGAAGTATTGAAATGTTTTTTTGTAAGCAACCCCGATAGCCCTTATTTCCAAAGCGAAACTTTTAATGGCATTATACATTTTTTACAAACAGGCACCAACAAGGCAAAGCTGAAACAAGTTGGTAAAAACGGGATACTTGTTGTGGAAGATGTGAAGACAATGAAAGGTATATGGCTGTTCATTCACAAAATGCATCAAAGTATTTTTAATAAAAATGCTTAATCAATTTTTACAAAATTAACGGTACCCTGTGCAGTCCAATTGTCCAGTGGCCCTCCGGGTACTGTGTACATATCAATCTGAAAAGCGAGGGTCATTATTTCGTCTTTCTGCAAGTAAATTAGTTTATTGTTTGATGGTTTTAATGGAATTGATTGAGCTCCCGAACAGCCGGTTTGGCCGGTTACAATGTACCACTTAAATTGACCGGATTCAAAAAATTGAATACTTCTTGTTTTGCTGTAAACCCAAATACCACCTGCATTATCGAGGTATTGTATTTGGCAGCCATTTGTTTTAAATACAGGATACATATCCGTAACAAGGTTTACCTGGTAGGTACCTGTTTCGGGAACCACCCATTCAAAACTTGGATGAATGAGTAAAGTATTTCTTACTGCCGATGACATTGAAATGGTGGAGGATTGGTAATAGGGCTTCGATATTCTTTTCCAATTTCCATTTTCCCGGTATTCCATTTTTTGATCGGTGGTAACATATCTTAAACTTCCATTTATGTTAGTATTACTTGGGCCCACAGTTATTGCGTCTCCTGCTGTAATACTACCAATGGCAGCAATATTGGCCGAAGTATTGAGATTGCCGTTCACACTCAATTTTGCAGTAGGTGTAATGGTATTAATACCCACATTGCCATCATCGGTAATACTTAAATATTCTTTTAAGCCCGATTCATTTCCCGATGCATAACCCCAAATTCCGGTACGGCTATGAGCCGAGGATGTAGCCGTTTGTTTAAAAGCGCCTGTAAACCAACTGCCTGTTTTAAAATATATAGCATTGCTTACTGCTGCATTTAACGCATTACTATTTTCAACTCTTATAGCATTAGAATCTAATGAAACAATATGTAATTTGTTTTGAGGAGTGGGAGTTCCAATACCTACATTTTGACCGAAGCAAATAAAAGGCATTGACAAAATAAAATTCAACAGAAAGTTTTTCATAAATGATTTTTTACAAAAATGGGTTAATTCACCACATCTGCCAATACCTCAAATGAAGCATTTTATCATTTAATCAAAACCACCGTTCCTTTCTTAAATATTTTTTTACCGGTAAAGTCAATGCCTGCTACCATCCATACAAAGCTACCGGTATGTTGCGCTTGCCCTTTTACGGTTCCATCCCAGCCACGGTTAGGGTCACTGCTTTTGAATACCATTTCGCCATAGCGATTGTACACTGCAAAATATTCAAAGCTGCTGATGCCAACCAATAATGGTTTTAAAATATCGTTTCGGCCATCGCCGTTTGGCGAAAACGCAGTAGGTACATAAATTTCGGGGCCTTTATAAATTTTAATTTGAATGGTATCAAAGCTTTCGCAACCTTCGGGTGTAAAGGCTTTTAGATAATAGGTTTTGTCTGTTGTATTAATAGCAACCGGGTTGGGTATATTGGATGCACTCAACCCTGTGGTTGGTGTCCATTGATAGCTAAGGCCACCGGTTGCATTGAGTTGAACCGGTTGGTTGGGTGCTGCAATTACATCGTTGCCTGCAAATGCATCGGTACCATAAATGGTAATAGGCCTTGAAATAGTATCTGTTGGGCAGCCTTCGGTTGATATGCCATAAACGGTAACCGGATAGTTTCCATTTGTATGGTAGGTATGAGTAGCCGGGTTGGCGTTTACCATTAAAGGCGCATCTCCAAAATTCCAAAACCAATCTATAATACCTATGTTTCCGGTAGTTTCATTAGCTGTAAAAATTACGTCATCCAACTTGCAGGCATCGCTAAACTGCATGGCTGCTTTTGGTTTTATTTTCATTACAAAACTATGCTGCATGGTTGCCGATACACAACCGGCCGAATTGGTTACTACTAAACTTACTGTATTGGTGGTTCCCGCATTGAATGAATGCGAAGGATGCTGCTGGGTACTAAAAATAGTTGATGCTGTACTCCAAATCCAACTGTTGATGGTAGTATCGCTTACCGATACATCTGTAAAATTTATTACGCTGTTATCACAAGCAGGATTGTCAAAAACAAAATCTACTAACGGTGTAGTATAAACTTTAATGGAAATTTTTAGTGTATCGCTTTGGCAACCCCTGCTATTCCAAACCACTAATTGGATATCTATAATTCCGGAGTTGGTATAAGTAACCATTGGGTTTTGTTGAGTGGAGAAATTGCCATTGCCTAAATCCCACCACCATTGTGTAATGGGTAATCCATCTAAGGTATAAGATGAATCAAACAATTGTGTAGCTACTGCCTGGCAACCCAAAAATGGCCTAATTGCTGCTTTTGGTTTATCGGCTATAAATACTGTTTTCTGTACCACAGGACCGTAGCAGGAGCTTACGCCTGTAGTGGATGCACTGAAAGAAACCGTATGATTGCCCGGCGTAGTAAATGTATAAGAAGTATTTTGTGTAGTAGCAGGATTAGCTCCATCAAATGTCCACTGCCAGTTAGTAATTGGGTTGGCAGAGCCGGTAACAGTGCCTGTAAAATTAATAGTAGTTCCCAGGCACACCGAATCCTGAAAACTAAAATCAACCACCGGTTTATCATAAATATTTATGGATTTATACAATGTATCCGAAGGGCACCCATTTAAACTTATTGCAAACAGTTGAATATTTTTTATGCCGGGTATTGTATAAGTTGTTGTAGGATTTTGCTGGGTTGAAGTAGCGCCTGCATTATCTAAAAACCAATACCAGCTTAAAGCATTGCCCGAACCATTGCTTATAAAACCGTTTAATTGAATAAGGTTACCTACACAACTATCGGTGAGGGTAAAATCAATAATGGGTTTTGCAAAAACATTGATTGTTGTTCTTAATGTATCGCTTCGGCAACCTTTGCTGTTCCAAACAACCAGTTGTATATTAAAAGTGCCACCTGTATTGTAGATGGTGGAAGGGTTTTGTTGTGTAGAGAAATTTCCATTGCCTAAATCCCACCACCATTGTGTAACGGGTAATCCATCTAATGTAAAGGAAGAATCCTGTAGTGTTACCTGCACATCTTCACAACCGCTGAAAGAGCGGATAGCCGCACGAGGTTTATCTACTACAAAAACAGATTTCTGAATAAATCCAAGACAACCTGCATTACCGGTACTGGAAGCCAAAAACATTACCGTATGGGCACCGGGTGTAGAAAAAATATAGGAAGTGTTTTGGGTGGTATGAGTATAGGTAGAAGTATCTCCTAAATTCCAGGCATAAGCCTGAATAGGATGGCTGTTAGATAAAATTTGACCTGAAAAAATTGTTGGCGAACCTAAACAAACCGAATCTGTAAAGCTAAAATCTACCTGTGGTCTTGCATAAATTTCAATTGGTTTGTAAAGTGTATCCGATTCGCATCCCTGCAAAGACCTTACAATATGTTTAATAATTTTAGTGCCTCCGGAAGCATAGTTTGTAATTGGATTTTGCATCGTAGATGTAAGGCCTGCATTATCAAAATCCCAAAACCAATTATTAATGGTACCCACGCTTACAAATGAGGTGCTGGTAAACTGTATGTTGTTGTTGACACAACTATCGTTGATACTAAAATTTGCAAAGGGTTTGCTGCCAACAATGATAGTTTGAGTATTGGTTTGTTCGCAACCATCGGCACCCACTACTCGTTGTGTTACTATATAAGATCCGGCAGCCGTGTAGGTATGTATTGGGCTTACATTTACCGAATCAATATTGCTGCCATCACCAAAGTTCCAATACATTTTTACAATGGTTGAAAAGGAAATAGTGGAATCTACAAACTGAATAGGTTCGCCTACACATCTTTTTTGAGTGGGTAAAAAATTCCAGGCGGGAGAAAGGGAAGTGCAAAAGCGTTGTTCATTCCACTCACCTCCGGTGGCACCTGTGAAACCCCAAAACACATTTGGGTTACCTCCAAAAGTGGTAGCCACTATATCGTTTACTAAGCTCAGCCTTTGTATGCCATTAAAATAAGCAGTGAGTGTTTTTGTAACGGCATCCCATACCACTCTAAGTTTATGTGTTTGCCCATCTTCAATATTTACATTGGAAGCAGAAGCCTGAACCGGACCAGCCAGGTTGTTTGCACTGGCATGATTAATATCGCCATTGCGTTGAAATGCAATATGATCAAAAGAAGGATCGCTATCAGGACTGGTATTTTGATAAGTATCTAAAGTAACCGCAATTGATGGTGAAATTCCCTGAACACCCATACCACCACCGGAAGAGCCAACACTTGTGCTGATGGGTTGCAAAACAAAAGCTATTCCATCGGCTCCTGGAGAGTTATTGGTACCCAGGTAAACATCAAAGTTGAAATCAAAAGAGTTGTTTAAATTAATTTGAATATTATTCCAAACTGAACCACTTTGGGTGGCTGCATTGGCTGTTAACCTGTAACAATTACAGCTCTGTTGAATGGCATTTCCATTTACAGTGTATTGTTGAGCACATATTATTGATTGAGTAAAAAGTAAAAGAAAAGCAGTTAGAAATGTATTTTTCATAAAGCGTAAAAATACACAAATTAGAGGCACAAAAAACTGCTACATGCCATAGAAAGCTATCTATGCGAATGTTTTTAATAACAAAAGCTGGCGAGAAAATGAACCAGGCCCGATGTAGGGTTGGCAGTAAAACCCGGTAACAAGGTTATTGAATTGGCCGAATAGGTTGCTTGCACAGAACCACCAACTGTATAGTTGCCGGAAGATGAAACATTTCCTGCCTGGATAGAAAATTTTGCTCCAGCTCTTATAAACCCGGAGTTGGTGGTTTGATTGGTATAAACCAAATTGTCACTCACTAAAAAACTACTTAAAGTACTGTTGTTATCAATAGTATTGCGCATTCGTTGATACTGGCCTGCAGTGAAAATTTGTCTATTGCAATTATAATTTGCCCAGTAGCTCATTATGTTTGTCATGGGTGGATTATAAACTGCATTGTTAGCATCCCGGCAACCGGTACCTGTATAAGGAAAAGTACAGCCACCGAGAGAAGATGTTCCGCAACGTTCGTAGGGATCTGCGTTGGTATCGGTTACAAAATCACCACAGGTAGTTCCGTTTGAACCGTTTACCAATTCATCACATCCGGGATTGTCGGAGTCGTTGCCGGTTCCTTTAAAAGTGTGATGAAGGCCAAGTGCATGGCCCAATTCATGTACAAAGGTTCTTCTAGGCCCAAAACCCGCCTGCTTTGTTACCATATAGCTTGCCGGTATATCGGGAGCATATCCAAAAGTGCCTGAAGACCCTGAAGCTCCATTGATAGAAAAAACAATAAAAACCGTAAAACAATTGGAAACGGTTTGCCCACTGTAATTTGTTGATGAAGAGTTAGGGTTATTAAAGGTTGTACTGTTTCTTCGTTCAATTCCTACAATATTAAAACAGATATCTCCTATGTTTAAAAGGCTGTCGGCTGATTTTACTTCTCTTATAATATCCAATTCGGGCATTGCCACATTACTCCCATCATCATCGGCATAAACAACAATATATAGTCGCATCACTCTTGTTCCACTTAAGTTTCGCCATTGAGATGCAGGAATGTTTAATAAATGATCGGTTCCGGTAGAAACGGTGGCACATTCATTTTCTAATCTTTGAGCATCCAAATTTATTGGTGCCAAAAAGAATAATATAATCCCTATTAAAATAGAGTTATAACTATATGTTTTCATTTTTGTAATTAAGAATATTAAGGTACAAAAACCGTATTTACATCTTGAAAAGATTGAGCAAAAAGTATATTTTACTTACTGAAATGCAAACGCCGCTCTTTTGGAGCGGCGTTCATAAAAATTTTTTAAATTAAAATTACCAGGCTTTTTTTGCAACGCCATCTTTTACAGCTTGCAATGCTTTGGCTTCTGCCAGCATGGTGGTCATTTTGTTTCCTTTTCCATCGTGGCCCTGAGCCATATAGCCGCCACGGCTTGTTTTAGTAATCACCGCATCTTGCATTGGAACATTTTTTTCTTTTGTTTTCATGCAATATGCTGTTAACATGTTTGACATTTCTCTTTAGTTTTTGTTTTTAAATAATGGGTTATTGGCTCAAGCTACTAAATTATTTGGTTATGAGCAAATAAGTGGATTAATACTGATTAATGCAAATTAGTTTTAATATCAAAAAGCTATCGTCTTTAAAGCTATCATTACTAAAACCACAAGAACCATTCAACCAATCAACTTATCAACCATTCAACCAACTACGCATCAATCTTCGCATACTTAGCATGTGTTTCAATGAACTCTCTGCGTGGAGGAACTTCATCGCCCATGAGCATACTAAAAATTCTATCTGCTTCGGCNNTGAATCAGTGCTTTGCGTTCAATATCGTTCCAGGCATACTCCTGGTTATTTCCTTTTTTAACCAAATACAATGGTGGTTGAGCTATATACACATAACCCTGCTCAACCATTTCTTTCATATAACGAAAAATGAAAGTCATAATCAATGTGGCAATATGGCTACCATCCACATCGGCATCCGTCATTATAATAAGTTTATGATAGCGAAGTTTTGAAATATCTAAAGCTTTTGGATCTTCAAGGGTTCCTCGTTTTACACCCAATGCAGTAAACATATTTCTTATCTCTTCGTTATCGTAAATTTTATGCTCCATTGCTTTTTCCACATTCAATATTTTACCACGCAGGGGTAAAATTGCCTGGAAGCTTCTATCTCTACCCTGCTTGGCAGTTCCGCCCGCCGAGTCTCCTTCCACCAAAAACAATTCGCAAATACCGGGATCTTTTTCTGAGCAGTCGGCCAGTTTACCTGGCAGTCCGCCACCGGTTAAAACGCTTTTGCGTTGCACCATATCTCTTGCACGCTTTGCAGCAGCTCGAGCTTGTGCAGCCAAAATTACTTTTTGAATAATGGTTTTAGCATCCTTTGGATTTTCTTCCAAATAGGCTTCCAGCACACGGCTCAAAGTAGTATCTACAATACCCATTACTTCACTGTTGCCCAATTTGGTTTTGGTTTGCCCTTCAAACTGTGGCTCCGGTACTTTTACAGAAATAATGGCGCTAATGCCTTCTCTAAAATCGTCGCCTTCAATACTCACTTTGGCTTTTTCGAACATCCCTTCTTTTTCGCCATAGCTTTTAAACACACGGGTAATGCTGCGGCGGAAACCGGCCACATGCGTTCCACCTTCAATGGTATTGATATTATTTACATAGCTAAAAATATGTTCCTGNNTTTTTATCAATAGTTTCTACAAACTCTACTATACCGCCTTCGCTGTAAAAAGTTTTACTGTAAGTTTTGCCATCATCATCCTGCTCTCTTAAATCATTTAATGTAATGCTTATTTTACGGTTGAGGTACGACAACTCTCTTAAACGCCCTTCCAATATTTCCCTGTTATATTCTGTAACGGAAAAAATGCTACCATCGGGCCAAAAATGAACTTTGGTACCGGTGATATTGCTGGTACCTATTTCTCTTACTTCGTATTGAGGAACACCAATGGCGTACTCCTGCTCAAAAACTTTACCCTCTCTATTTACGGTTACATGCAGGCGGGTACTCAATGCATTTACGCAACTTACACCCACACCATGCAAACCGCCCGAAACTTTATAAGTGTCTTTATCGAATTTACCACCCGCATGCAACACCGTCATTACAATTTCTAATGCCGATTTTTTTTCTTTGGAATTGATACCGGTAGGAATTCCCCGGCCATCGTCCTGCACGCTGATGGAATTGTCTTCGTGAATGTTTACCGTTATATTTTTACAATAGCCGGCAAGGGCTTCATCAATACTATTATCTACCACTTCATACACTAAGTGATGCAGGCCTTTTACACCAATATCGCCAATATACATGGCGGGCCTTTTTCTTACCGCTTCTAAACCCTCTAAAACCTGTATGCTATCTGCACCGTAACCGCTGGTGCCGGGGGTAGGAACTACTGCTGTTTCTGTACTCATAAATGCTTTAAAATCGCTTTAAAAATGTGGTCATTCACATTCGTGCAAATGTAACAAAAAGCAGGCGTTTTATTGGCCTTTTTAAAGTTAATTTTCCATTGGTTTTAAACAAGTTTTACCCCAAAATAAAAGTAAGATCGAAGACTTGATTAATACAAAACAAATCAGCATTTAAAATAATTCAAATAGCGCATTCATAGCTGGTTTGTGCACTATAATTGCCCACAAATGAGCTTAGTAAAATGAATGCTTAAGGCGGATGACAATTTATTATAATACTTTTCCACTTATTCACATTATTTGCTCAGTTAACCTTTTGTTGTTGAAGCACTATTTCAATTNNGACTCCATTCAGCTTCCAATTAAAGATGCAGTGGAGCAGGCCATTAGAAGAGAAACAGCTGAAGGATTTAAACTTAAAGTTTGCATTGGTACCGACAGCCAGGTAAAAGGCAAAGACACCGAATTTGCCACTGTAATTGTTTTTTTACGGGAAGGACATGGCGGATTTATGTTTTTGCACAACGAAAAAACACAGCTTCAATACAGCATTAAAGAAAGAATGCTGGTAGAAGTGGCAAAGAGCATTGAAATTGCTTACGAACTTTGCAACCTGTTTACCGAGTACGATGTGGACATGGAAGTACATGCCGACATTAACACCAATCCACATTTTAAAAGCAATGAAGCCCTGCGTGAAGCCATGGGTTACATTCTAGGAATGGGCTTTGCCTTTAAAGCCAAACCCGAAGCTTTTGCCAGTAGTTGCTGTGCCGATAAAGCGGTGAACTAAACAAAAAAATGTTTGCTATTTTTTAAAAAGCAGGAATCTGCTTTAGGAGAGTTGTAGCTAAAGCCGAAAAAGATTATGCTCAATAATCTCTACAAAAAAAGTGTGGCTAAAAAATTAAACACTCAACTCCTCATTCATTTCGTTGATATAACCCAACAATTTATCTCTGCCCATTTTTTTTATGGCACTGGTTACAAAATGGCCGGGTAAAAACATCCAGTCTTTTCGCATGGCTTGTAAAAAGTCTTTTACATTTTTACTTACTATTTTTTGGCTTTCTTTATCGGCCTTGGTAAATACCAAACTAAAAGGCACTTCCCATTTTTTTAGTTGCAGCAAAAACTCCAGGTCTATTTTTTGTGGGCTATGCCTGGCATCTATCAATACAAATACCTGGCTCAAATTTTCTCTTTTTTTAAGATAATGTTCTATCATTTGTTCCCAGCGTCTGCGGCTGCTCAGGCTCACTTTGGCAAAACCGTATCCGGGTAAATCAACTAAGTACCATTCGTAGTAATATTCTTTTTTATCTTTTTCTGATATGGAGGAGCTCACAATTTCAAAATGATTAATCATTTGGGTTTTACCGGGCGATGCCGAGGTTTTGGCCAGCTTCTCATTATTGCACAGCATATTTATCAACGAAGATTTACCCACATTGCTTCTTCCTATAAATGCATATTCTGGTTTTATGGCCGGAGGGCATTTTTCCCAATCGGGGCTGCTAATTAAATAGGCTGCTTTTTTTATTTGCATAATTGATATATGTGCGGCAAAATTAACATTAATCAAAGCATTTTGGCTTTATCATATAAACCTCACATATTCAAACCACTTATATTTGCAGCCAGATGACCCATTTTGCACACGACAGTATTGTTCCGGATAAGCAGAGCGATTTAAGCAAAAAAGAACAGGTAGCGGAAATGTTCAACGATATAGCTTTCCGTTACGATTTTTTGAATCGAACCCTTAGTGGTGGCATGGATGTGCATTGGCGTAAAAAAGCGTTGGAGTATTTAAAAGATATTCAACCTAAGCAAATGCTCGATGTGGCTACCGGCACTGCCGATGTGGCTATAATGGCAGTTGGTTTACTAAATCCAGATAAAATTGTAGGCATTGATATTAGCGAAGGCATGTTGGACCTGGGCAAAAAAAAGGTTGAAAACAAAGGCTTACAGCACAAAATAGAACTGTTAAAAGGCGATAGCGAAACAATAAATTTTAACGACCACTCGTTTGACGCAGTAACCGTAGCCTTTGGTGTACGCAATTTTCAAAACCTCGAAAAAGGGCTTACTGAAATTTTTAGGGTGTTAAAACCCGGTGGGCGTTTAGTGGTGCTTGAATTTAGCCAACCCAAATGGTTGTTTGCAAAAGCATTTTATAATTTGTACATGAAAACCGTGGCACCCAATATGGGTAAATTGTTTTCTAAAAACCGCAACGCATACGAATATCTCGACGCATCTATTAAAAAATTTCCGGAAGGAAAAAATTTTTTGAATATCCTGGATAAATTAGGATATGTTAATTTACAATTCAAACCCCTGAGTTTAGGAATATGCAGTATTTATTGCGGAGAAAAAAAATAATTCAACTTTTTGCAACAATTCTATTGTTCCCGGCAACTTCGTTTGCACAGGAGCGTTATCTCAACCTGGAATCGCATGATAGTAAACCATTTCATTTTGGTATTAATATTGGCGTAAACCGATCGCATTACAGCTTTAACCACCACCCCCTGTTTTTACAGATGGATAGTGTTATAATAGTGGAAAGTGTAAACAATACCGGTATCAACCTTTCCTGGTTGGTTAATAAAAAATTGAGCTATCATTTTGATTTACGCACTTACCCTTTAAGCCTTGTTTTCACCGAAAAGGCTTTTCAATACAGGCTTAAGTATCCCAACAGGCCTGCCGGTGAAGATACTATTACCACCCGAAAAGTACAGGGCATTACATTGGCTTTACCTATTCAACTTAAATTCAACAGCGACCGGATAAATAATTTCAGAGTATATATGATGGCAGGTATTAAAGCAGAATACGACCTTGCGGCCAACAAAAATGCCAAGAATGCAGAAAAGCTTATGAAGATGAACAAGTTTGATTACGGTGTAGAAACCGGTATTGGTTTTCACTTATATTTTCCGGTTTTTGTATTAACACCCGAATTAAAAATTGGCTGGGGCCTTAGCAATGTACATGCAAGAGATGCCGGCCTCAAGTTTTCCAATGTAATTGATAAAATGAACTCCCGAACGGTAACCTTTTCTTTAACCGTAGAATAATATTTCAAAAAAAATCCCGGGCATCTAAACCCGGGATTTTTTTTATACAACACAGTTTCCAATATTATTTTTCAAAACTTTTATTTTGAGTAACGCAGCTTCACATTCCAATTTTACACTTTAATCCACTTTTCAGATTTGGCATTTTTAAGTCGAATCAGGCGAAATTTCTTAAAGTCTTTTGTTGTATATTCTAAACAATACGTTAGGATATCTGGACTTGGTTCGTAAGGGCGAGGGTTGTATGATTTAACATTCACTTTGATTAAGTAGGATTTATTAGCTAATTTTTTTACGGCTGGAAGCGTCCATAACTCAGGCCTATAAATAAATTTAGATTTTTCAGGCACATAGCTGTTTAATTTTGACAAGAAAGCATCATCTTTTGGCAAGGCATCAATTTCCATTAATGTATCATTTTTTATAAGAAACATACTATTTAATAGAAATTGTCCATCCATTAAAGACCAGGCTATTACTTCTCCTGGAATATATTCATAAAGAATCGGTTTTTCTTCTAAATGCTCTATTGATTTCTGGAATTCCAATAATACCTTTTTCTTATAATTTTCAGATTTGAATTTTTTCTGCAATTCTTCTAATGAATAGGTTTGAGCATTGCAAATTGTCCAAACAGAAATAAATAAGAACGAAAATATTTTTTTCATATAAATATAAAAGTTGTTACTTTTTTGTAGTTTTTGCGGTACGCTTTCCTCTTAACGGTTTGGATAGTGCCGAATACCGGAATTGTTAGCACAAAAGTTCAATCGAAGAACGGAAGTTGAACTTTGAACAAATACCCAACCCCTGCCTGTCGGCAAGCAGGGAAGCAGCTCAGCTCCGCTTTTGGTAATATTTGTATCGATTCGTTGTTATTGTCGTGCGTTTTTATTTAAGATTTTCTCCTAATTTTTCAATTTTGTCTAACCATTTTTTTCTTAAAGAAAGTTCTGTATTTTTTATTGGTCCAATATAAGTGACTTTAACTGGTTTAATTCCACAAAATTCTAAAGTGGATTTTTTTAATTGGTTAACACTTGGACGACCAAATGCAAACCAATAATACCAATACGGCTGGTCAAGAGTTGTAATAATGTGAGCGGTCTTACCTACCAATAGCTTGTCCCACCAAAGAGAATTCACCCTATACTTAAATGCTAAGCCTGGCAAAAAAAGTCTGTCAATAAAACCTTTTGTTATTGCTGGGAGCCCACCCCACCAAACAGGATGAACCCAAACTAAATGGTCTGCCCATTTTATTTTTTCCCAAGCATCTAACAAGTCCGGCTCTAACTCTGTTTTTTTTTGATAACCAAATTGTAGGTTTGGATTAAATTTTAAATCCTTAATAGCAATTTCTTTAATATCTGCTCCTGCAGTGAATGCTCCTTTTTTATAAGATTCAAAAAGTCCAAAATTGAAACTCTCACTATTTGGGTGTCCGTTAATTAAGAGTATTTTTTTCATTCCAAAGTTTCAATCTATTTGTCTTCTAAAAGTTTCGCTGTTTCGTCATTTTATAATGACCTCTATACTCAACAATTAATGAACCTAATAATCATACTGCCTTTTAAACATATTCAACCGCACACCGGCTATAAACATACTGCTGCCGGTATTTCCCTGAACGCCTTCAATTTTGTAATTTCTTTGTTGAAAACTTAGATCGAAAAACAGGTTTTGCCTAATCTCGTAACTCAATTGTATCAAAGCATTCACGGCAGTCATTTTTTTTCCGCCGGCAATTTCATAACCTTCGTCTATGCCAAACCGATTGGTATAGTCTCTAAAAATATTTCCGCCTGCATTGTAACCGGTACTGTCTAATCCTTTTTGATAAAACATAGCCCTTGCATAAATATTCCATTTGGGCGCAGGTTGATAACGAACAATACCCACCAACTCATTAAAATTGGCGCCCAAAGGATGCGCCAATGGTTGGTTGTAATGAGTATAATCGGCCACCGAATCTCTGTGAGCATAAGTGTATGGGCGAACCCGGTTGATTTCGCCTTGTAAATCGAGGTTCTTTACACCAAAAGCATCTACATATTTGGCCCCCAACTGAAAGCCCGATTTATTGGCCCACCAACCTTTGTTTTCTTTTATTTCTTTGAGCTTGAATTCATCCAATAATAATTGTCCGTAGAACTGAAGCCTGTGTGCCACATTGGCTTTAAAATCTAAACCGGCCATTGCATTATCGGGGCTGCCCAGGGTTCCTTCAATATGCCTGTAAAAAATAATGGGGTTCAGGTATTGAAAATCAAAATGGTCTTTTCTGCCAAACACCACACTTTCAAACAAACCCACATTGAGCCACTTGGTTACATTTAAACTCAGGTGATGCATGGCCGCATATTTTTTTGGAAGCAGTAAATCGCCCGACCTTTTTACAAACTGCGGCGTAAGCTCCATAAACAGGTTTTGATAATTGAGCTTCCAAATTCTTGTATTTATTTTGGCAAATAAATAGCTATTGCCCCAATCGCTTAAAAACAAACTGCGGTATCCATTGCCAATAAAATTTTTATCGTAGCCAAATTGAAAGTCAATAAACTTGGCGGCATTAAAAGTTATATATCCACGAGCATCAAAATAATCAACCCCCTGTTTTTTAAACGACTTATAAAAACCCATACCCGGTACGGCTCTAAGGTCGTTCACCATTCCTTTAAAATAAGAAGGCCCACGCTCCTGGTTCTCCGTCATATAAGCCGAAAAGCCAACTTTTTTTGCAATCATGCCTCGGAGTGTAATGCCCCTGCTATTTAAATACAAAGCATCATCGGCATCCTGTTCTTTACCTACATTAAATTGCAATACAGGATTTACTGCCANNATAAAAATTTTCGTTATTTACTTCAAAAAAATTTGCCTTGCTTTTATAAAAGGTTTTCAGCACCGGTTTTTTTGCCATAAAATCATCAGTAGAAGCGCCATTGAACCATTCACTGTTATTCATATACAGGCTACGCAAATTGTATTCGTCCACCTCCGAAAGATTTAAGTCTTTCCAATCGGCAAACTTGTCAACTCCAGCAGCATCGGTAAAACCCATGCGGGCACTGTCTAAAAACTGCGCCTGCTTCATAATGGCTTTTCGGTTAAAAGGCCTTAATGTAGAAAAATTAAGGTCGGTATTGCGCTGTTGTTTTATTTCCATTCGGTCAATAAAATGAATGGATTTATCGTCCTGATTTAAATAAGTGGATTGTGCAAAAACCGTAACCGGACAAATAAAAACAAGTACTTTGAAAAAGCTTTTAATAATTTGCATTTGGTTTTTATTAAATTGACATTCTTTATAATTCAAGATATGCAAAAATACCTTTTCAAAAACATACAACTGGTAAATGAAGGCAAAATAGAAACAAAAGATTTGCTTACCAATGGCGATAGAATTGAAAGAATAGACAATAGTATTTCAAACAATTGCAATGCTATTGAAATAAATGGCGATGGAAAATATTTATTACCGGGTGTAATTGACGACCAGGTACATTTTAGAGAGCCGGGGCTTACACACAAAGCCAATATTTATTCCGAAAGCAAAGCCGCTGTGGCCGGTGGCATTACCAGTTTTATGGAAATGCCCAATACTATTCCCAATGCATTAACCATTAACCTGCTGGAAGACAAGTACAAAATAGCTGCCAATACTTCTTTGGCAAACTATTCTTTTTTTATGGGGGTAAGCAACGATAATGCAGCAGAAGCTTTAAAAATAAATGGTAAAAAAAAGGAAGTGTGCGGCATTAAAATTTTTATGGGCAGCAGTACCGGTAATATGCTGGTTGACAACTACAGCACATTGAATAAAATTTTTGCTGAAAGCGATGTGTTGATAGCCACCCATTGCGAAGACGAAAGAATTATTAAAGCAAATTATGATGCTTTGAAAAAAAGCAATGTAGCACTACAGGCTTTTCATCATCCCATTATTCGCAATGAAGATGCCTGCTATCAATCTTCCTTAAACGCTATACAGCTTGCAACAAAGTACAATACCCGCCTGCACATATTACACATAAGCACCGAAAAAGAATTGCAACTTTTTGGCAATATGCTTCCCTTAAAAGAAAAAAGAATTACCAGCGAAGTATGTGTACACCACTTACATTTTACAGCCGATGATTATGCACAAAAAGGGTATCTAATAAAATGCAATCCTGCCATTAAAGCTGCCTATAATAAAAATGCTTTGTGGCAGGCTTTGCTCGACGACAGGTTGGATGTGATTGCAACCGACCATGCCCCGCATTTGTTGAGCGAAAAAGAACCTCCTTACGAAAATGCACATTCGGGCTTGCCCTTGGTGCAACACTCCCTGCAACTGATGCTGCATTATTATAAAGAAGGAAAAATATCTTTAGAAAAAATTGCAGAAAAAATGTGCCACTCAGTAGCCGATTGTTTTCAAATTAAAGAAAGAGGCTACCTGCGGGAAGGATATATGGCCGACCTGGTATTAGTTGATTTTAATAAACCACAAACCATTGGCAAAGAAAATATTTTTTACAAATGCGGTTGGTCGCCTTTGGAAGGAGCTACCATGCCGGCTTCCATCTCACATACCATGGTGAATGGAAATATGGTTTATGAAAATGGCGTATTCAATGAGTCTTATAAAGGAAACCGATTACAATTTGACCGATAAAACCACTAATGGAAGCCGATAAAACCACACTGAAAGACCTTTCAATATTTATTGCCGATGAAAATGAGTCGGTGCTAAACAAAATTGATTTTGCGCAAACCACTAACGGCAAGGCACAACTTCAAAAAAATTTAGCCACCCCACTAAAAGATATTTCTGCCATTAAAGAAGTACAGGATACCATCCTTCTTATTCAATCAAAAAAAAATAAATGGCCCAAACACATTAGCAATGGAACCATTATGGTGGTGGAAAGATTGTTTTTAACCACTATTGACCAACTCCCAAAAAAAGTTAGTGCATTAGATGCATTCAGCTACAAAATTTTTCATTCAGCCGATTATTCTTTAGTAAAATATTCGGCCATTCATTGTTTTGATTTGCTCAAAGGAATGAATGAAATGGTGAATATTTTTTTACCGGGTAATTGTCCTGCTCCCCTGCAAAAACTTTTAAATGAAGCATCCGGCATTGTAAACGAGCCGCAGGTAGGCATTATTAAAAACTTTGAAAAAATGCAGCAAGCGCCAATTCGTAAACAATTGCAACTGGCGCAGTATGTAAGGCATCGTTTCAAAAACCAAATGCTTAGGCTCATTCAAATTTATGCACAGTTGGATGCATGGTGGGCAATGGGCGAAGCCATGCATCAATACAATTTAGTGTTCCCCCATTTTGTTGAAAGCAACGAGCCCTTATTAGAAATTGAAGGCCTGTATCATCTGTTACTCCATTCGCCCACTCCTTACGATGTTCAATTAAAAAGAAATAACAATTTTCTTTTTTTAACCGGGGCCAATATGGCCGGGAAAAGTACTTTTATTAAAGCAGTGGGCAGTGCTGTTTTTTTAGCACATGTAGGAATGGGCGTACCTGCAACCGGCATGAAACTCGCTCTATTTGATGGTTTGCTAAGCAACATTAATGTAGTGGACAATATTGCCAAAGGCGAAAGTTATTTTTACAACGAAGTGCAACGCATTAAAGCCACTATTGGAAAAGTAAACGACGGCAGAAAGTGGTTGATACTAATTGACGAACTCTTTAAAGGAACCAATGTGCAGGATGCCATGAAGTGCAGCACAGCCGTAATTGAAGGGCTTTTAAAAATTAAAAATTCACTGTTTATTTTATCAACCCATTTATACGAAATTGGAGAAGCGCTAAAAAAATATCCCAACATACAATTCAATTATTTTGAAACCACCGCTCAAAATGGGCAACTACATTTTAGTTATCATTTAAAAGAAGGCATCAGCAACGACAGGCTCGGCTATTTAATTTTACAAAGAGAAGGCGTGGTGAAAATGTTGGAGGGGCTTTAATAAAATTTAAAAAATACAGATAAAGTTTTCATACATACAGAACGACTATTCGTACTAAGTCAACTATCATTTGATGATAAACATATCTGCTACGAGTTACTAACTGTGAGTTATGAGAAAAGAGCAATTAATTTCGAACTTTCAACCTGCTTTAAAAATTCAAACATTTTTTTACTAACTTGTTTATTCAACCCCATACCCATGCTTGT
>DEHT01000016.1:0-5237 GCA_002352045.1 Chitinophagaceae bacterium UBA2793
TACTTGAAATTTTGAAAGCAATTAAAATTGTGAAAAGCTATTCTTTTTACTTTTGTAATGCCGGAGGCAGCCACATAAGAAACTAAGCCACCGCCTCCCATAATAGACTTAGCGATAGGTTTATTGCGCTTTTATAGGATACTCAACTTCATTTATACTTCTATTAATTACATAATTTTTCTACAGTAAAGAGCAATTATCTTTATTTTAATAAACTTTAAGCAAACTTCTAAACATGAACCCCGAAATTTCCATTGTAGGTTACAATGATACTTACAAGCAGGGCCTGCTCTCTACCTGGGAGCTGGCGGTATCGGCCACACATCAATTTTTATCTAAGGAAGATTTTATTGCCATTAAAGAAATACTATGGCAGTTTAATTTTAATGAACTCAATGTACATTGCCTGATGCATCAACAAAAGGTTGTGGGGTTTATTGGCCTGGCTGATGCAAAAATTGAAATGCTTTTTGTTTTGCCCGAATATATGGGCTTTGGGCTGGGCAAGCGTTTAATACAATTTGCCATTGCACAATTTAATGCCAGTAAAGTAGATGTAAACGAACAAAATGAAAACGCTGTACTGTTTTACAAAAAAATGGGTTTTGAAGTTTTAGAAAGAACCAATAACGACGACCAGGGCAGGCCATATCCTTTACTCAGAATGAAATTAAAAAACCCGCTTCAATAGTGAGGCGGGCGTTTAATATTTGGTATAGCTTTCTATTTTAATTTTTCCACTCTTGCGGGTGTTTCTTTTCCACTAATGATTCCTTTGCTGCTGAGCGCAATGGCTTTTATAATTTCGGCCATATTAACCATATCCAGTGTTTCTATTTCGTCGTCAACGGTATGGTAAAATTTTTCGGTATCCATTTTACTGGTGCTAATGGTATGCGCAGGCACACCCAAAGCAGCCAGGGTTGCATTATCTGACCGATAAAATAAATTTTGCTTGGGATAAGGATCGGGTTCAAATTTAAATGCACTGCCAGCAAGATTCCTTTGAAGTATTGTTCCAAAATCCGATTTTTCGAAGCCGGTAATATAGGCACTATTTTTACCCCACTGGCTTTCGGTACCAATCATTTCTATATTAAACATTGCAATGGCTTTATCGGCATCAATTTGTTTCGAAAAATATTGAGACCCAAAACCACCCACTTCTTCGGCGGTAAATGTTACAAACACTAAAGTGCGTTCGTTGTTATTCAATTTTGCAAAATAATTGGCCAGCATTATTACGGCTGTAGTTCCTGCTGCATCATCGTTGGCGCCATTGTAAATAGAGTCGCCCGCAGCATTGGGCTTGCCTACGCCAATATGATCGTAATGGCCGGAGAATATTACCAATTCATCCTTTTTTGATTTACCCGGTAAAACACCTATTACATTTGCCAATTGGGTGCTACTAATTTGGTGTTCTATTTCAAAGCTATACAATTGTGCATCGGCATTGCTGAGTACAAAAACTACGGATGCCTTTTCATCAAAACTATCTCTTTTAAAACGCTTGAGCCTGTTGAAGTTTTTAGTATGAGCAGTATTTACCAACACCAGAGATGGACTATTTGCCTCCAAAATTTTAGCTGCTGCTTCAATTAAGTTGCTGCTACTGTCTATTACTATTTTTTTGTAGCCGGCTGTTTCATTTATTTTTAATACCGGTTGTGTAGTTACAGCAATTATATCGCCTGATGCAATGGGTTGCTCATTAATGATACCGGCTGCTGAGACAAATTTTGCTTTTGTCATTTTAAAAGATTGGCGATAATCATTCAATCCGGCAAAATATTGAAGGCCGGCTTTTTTAAATTCCTTACCAATAAAATCGGCAGCCATATCAATTTCGGGGCTACCGGTTTTGCGGCCACGCATTTCATCGGCTGCCAGCACTTTTTCTATTCTTTCTACCTCTGGAGCGGTTATTATTTTATCAATATTTTGCGCAAAAATGAAACTGTTTACCAACAATAATGTTGCAGTAGCTAACCATTTATTCATTTTAATATTACATTTAAAGTGTGCATGTGCGACGTAGAATTTTTACAATAAAATTATACCCCAAAAAAAATATTTAAATACACAACCTGCTAAAAAACTTTCAACTCTCCATTTTTAATTTTCCACTGCTAAAGGCTCATCATTTCTTTAAATTTCACTGCTTGCCTTCTGCTTACTTCAATTTTTTCGCCTCCTCTTAAATCGAGCAGCAAACCACCGTTAAAGTAGGGTTCTACTTTTTCAATCATACGCATATTTACAATGTGTTTACGGTTGGCTCTAAAAAAAACTTTATCGTCTAACCTGTCTTCCAGTGCATTCAACGATTTTAAGATAAGTGGTTTATTGGTACCAAAAAATACTTTAGCATAGTTGCCAACGCTTTCGAACAAACGAACTTCGCTCAGTTTTACAAACCAGCAGCGTTCGCCATCTTTTACAAATACCTGGTCGTTTTCTTTTAGTATGCCTCTATGGCTACCAGCCAATGCTGCGGCCAGTTCTTTTTCCTCTGCCGCCTGTACTTTTTGCAATGCATCGGCTAGGCGCTTTGGCTCTACGGGTTTCATTAAATAGTCAAGGGCATTTACTTCAAATGCTTTTAATGCAAACTCATCGTAGGCTGTAGTAAAAATTACATGCGGTGCTTTGTCTAATTCTGCAAGCATATCAAACCCGGTTTTACCCGGCATTTGAATATCTAAAAAAATGAGGTCGGGCATCAGGCTTTCAATTTTTTCAATGCCTTCGGCTGCGTTAGCAGCTTCGCCAATAACTTCTACTTCCGAAAATTCGGATAATAATTTTTTTAACTCGGTTCTTGCCAATCTTTCGTCGTCAATAATAATTGCTTTATGCATGGGTTAATACATTTTAGGATTTATAAAGTTACAGCATACTTGCCAAAGGCATAATCACTTTAGACTCTACCATATTGCCATTTATTTCGGCTATTTCAAAATTGGCTTTTCCCTGGTAAAGCATATTGAGCCTATCCTGTGTACTTTTTATACCAAACCCGTCTTCGGTTTGCTTAGAATATCCGTTGAGTGTGCCGGAGTTTTGTACAATCAATTGGTGATGATGATCTTTAAAATTGGAAATTACCTTAATGATGCCGCCATTTATTTGTTTGCTAATGCCATGTTTAATGGCGTTTTCTACCAGGGTTTGCAACATCATGGGTGGCACCGGTTGATTGAGGGTATCCTCATCAATATCCATTTCAATTTTTAAGCGTTCTTCAAATCGCATGTGCTCCAGGGCAAGATAATCTTTTACAATATCCAACTCCTGTTGCAGGGGTACGGTTTCCATTTTTTCGGCCTGCATACTACTGCGCAAAATATTACTCAGTTCAGTAATGGCTTTTCTTGCTCTCGATGGATTTTCATCCACCAACGCTCTAATACTATTGAGTGCATTAAAAATAAAATGTGGGTTTATATGAGCCTTAATTGTTTTTAGTTCCAGCTCTTTTACTGCGGCCTCCAGCCTAAAAGTGTCCAACTCCTGCTTTCGGTTGCGTTCTACATAATGATAAATATAGTACAGCATATTCCACACCAGCAATAGCCACATCGCATTAAAGGTGCTGAAAAACAATCTTTGTATTTTAGAATATTTTTCAAGTCTTTCAGGATTAAATTTTATCAGGTAGTCGGCAGCTTCCATAGCAACGCCATATAGAAATGCAAAAACTATGGTAAGGGTAAGCAGCCAAATTATTTGTGATTTAATGGTTTTTTGCAACACTTTTAATCCGTGAATATTCATCCGCATAATATGCGTTACAAACACTCCAATTAAACTGGAAACAAAAACGCTCAAAATATATTTGCCGGTATCTACATTGCTTTCGTTTACAGTGGTAATAAAAAAAATGCTGATGGCAATATTTGTTGACCAGCCAAAAATTTGGCACCACCAGTATCGGGATATGGTTTTAAACATAAATACAAAAATAAGCACCTGCCTGCACCCTTAAAAGCTCCTTTTGATTAATGGTGAAAAGCAGGGCTAAAAGGCTTTTGGTTAAATTTTATTAGTGCCTACAAGCTAACTTTTTTTTGATTATAAGTGCCAAAAATTTTTAATAAACTCAACACTGTGTAAATACTCCAAAAAGTAATTTAATCGATTATTGCTTTAGATTTGTACCAATGGCCAATCCTAATTTATATAACGACGCAGAAAGACTGAGCTCGGCAGACAAAGAGTTTGAAAACAATATAAGACCCCGTGAGATAAACGATTTCAACGGGCAATTGCAAACCATAGAAAACCTTCGGGTGTTTATTAAAGCTGCCAAACTTAGGGGAGAAGCGCTTGACCACGTACTTTTTCATGGCCCGCCGGGCTTGGGCAAAACTACTCTTAGCCGAATAGTTGCAAACGAACTGGGAGTAAATATTAAAGAAACCAGTGGCCCGGTAATTGAAAAACCGGCCGACCTTGCAGGGCTGCTTACCAATTTAGAACCAAATGATGTTTTGTTTATAGATGAAATTCACCGGCTAAGTACGGTAGTAGAAGAATATCTGTATGCAGCAATGGAAGATTTTAGAATTGATATAATGATTGATAGCGGTCCCAGTGCCAGAAGTGTTCAAATAAACCTTAATCCTTTTACATTAATTGGTGCCACTACCCGCAGCGGATTGCTTACAGCTCCCTTGCTTTCCCGATTTGGTATAAAAAACCGCCTTGAATATTATGACGCTTCTACCCTTAAAAATATTTTATTGCGAAGTGCCGGAATTTTAAATACAAAAATTACCAGCGATTCAGCTCAGGAAATTGCAGGGCGAAGCCGAGGCACCCCTCGTATTGCTAACGGACTTCTGCGAAGGGTAAGAGATTTTGCACAGGTATTGGGCAACGGAGTAATTGATATGAATATTACTATTCATTCTTTAAAAGCTTTAAATGTAGATGCACATGGCCTCGATGATATGGACAACCGAATTCTAACAACCATTATTGATAAGTTTAAAGGTGGCCCGGTAGGCATTACCACTATTGCTACAGCAGTAGGTGAAGAGCCCGGCACATTAGAGGAAGTGTATGAACCTTTTTTAATTCAGGAAGGTTTTTTACAACGCACAGCCAGGGGCCGAGAAGTAACCGCAAAAGCTTATGAGCACTTAGGCAGGCATAGAAACTTTGATGGCGGCCAACCAAACTTATTCAGTGAGTAATAATAAGAAAATGAAAGCAGGGTTTATCATTTG
>DEHT01000016.1:5264-64433 GCA_002352045.1 Chitinophagaceae bacterium UBA2793
GCCAAGCCTGGCATTTACACCGTAATCATTCGTTTTATTGTAGATGCCGATGGAAAATTACAAAGCATTGGCGCCGACTCTAATTGTGGTTATGGAATGGAAGAAGAAGTAATGAGATGTGTAAAATTAAGCGAACCATGGCATCCGGCGGAAACAGCATTAGGTAGAAAAATTAATGCCTCCATAAAAACAATGGTGATTTTTGAAGTACAAAGCAATAATGTTTTGATAAGGTTTAATTGAATTAATATTTAGTAACAACTTTAAATAGTCAAACAGCCCGGCAATAACCGGGCTGTATAATATCAAAACAATATTTCTTTACTCACTTTCTACCAATCTAAACCCATTTCCATGAATATTTACAATTTCGAGTTTTGAATCTTCTTTTAAATACTTGCGTAGTTTGGCAATATACACATCCATGCTTCTGCCATTAAAATAAGTATCGCTGCCCCATATTTTTTTCAAAGCAGCTTCCCGAGGCAACAAATCGTTTTTGTATTCTGCCAGCATTTTCAGCAATTCATTTTCTTTGGGAGAAAGGGTTTGAGTTTTGCCGTTAACGGTAAGCTCTCTTAAGCGGGGGTTAAAATGATAAATGCCTAAATCAAACTCGGCATTGGCTTCTTCTTTATGCACTTCTTCGTTTCGCTTAAGGATAGCTTTTATTTTGTGCAACAATACTTCACTATCGAAGGGCTTGGTAATATAATCATCGGCGCCCAACTTGTAACCCTGAATAATATCGTCCTTCATAGTTTTAGCACTAAGGAAAAACAAAGGAACATCGGGGTTAATATCCCTAATTTCTTCTGCAACGGTAAATCCGTCCATATTGGGCATCATTACATCCAGCAGGCATATATCGAATTTTTCACGCTGAAAAGCTGCAAGGCCAAGGCGGCCATCTCTTTCCAGGGTAACATCATAATCGTTTAATTCAAGATAATTTTTTAATACCATGCCGAGATTCGTATCATCTTCGCACAATAAAATTTTTGGTTTAGCTGCTTCCATGTCTTTGTGTTTTTTACAAATAAAATTATAATGTTATTTATAGCACTAATATACTGCCTAATTTTTTGTTAAGGTTAAATAATTAAAGATATTGGGTAAAATGATATTCAATTTTGGCATTGAAACAAGAGCAGAGTTCTGAATAAGATATACTTACTACCTGCTACTAATTAATTACTACTATCTACTTTCAAAAATCGTTTATCTGTAAGTGTTTTTAAAAAAGCTACCAGGTCGGCATTATCTTCATTGCTGAGTTGCAAGGGTGTCAGCAATAAAGAATCCATATTAAGAGGATTATCAACAAACATAAAAGGGTTATTGTAATATTGTACTACCTGCTCCAGCGTTTTAAATCGGCCATCATGCATATATGGCCCTGTTGCAGCTACATTGCGTAATCCGGGCACTTTGAACCGGCCTAAATCTTTTTCATTGCCGGTAATTAAAAATCTTCCTTTGTCGTTTAAACTTTCTCCGTCGTACAAACCAATATTTCTAAATTCATCGTTGGTAAAGTCTTCCATTCTGTGGCAATCAAAACACTTGGCTTTGTTACCAACAAATAATTGCCGCCCTCTTTCTTCCTGTGCAGTAAGTGTTGCCTTATCATCAACCCAATAATCAAATTTGCTATCGAAGGTTTCCAATGTTTTTTCAAATGCTGCAAATGCTGCACCCAGGTTTTTGGCGTTGGGCTTTTGGCCAAAAATTTTTTTGAAAAGCCTGCTATATTCCGGTGATTGATTTAACCTTTTTACAGCTTCGTCAATGGGCAATCCCATTTCATCGGGGTTGGCTATAGGAACAAGTGCCTGCTCTTCTAAAGTAGCCGCTCTACCATCCCAAAAAAAATAAGGTCTGTTTTTCATATTAAGTACAGATGGAGTATTACGGGTGGTAAGTCGTCCGCCAATACCTTTGCTTAATGCTACTGTATCTGCAAATGCATATTGCGGTATATGACAACTGGCACAACTAATCCTGAAATCTAATGAGAGCATTTTTTCGGAAAATAGTTTTTCGCCCAATGCTGCTTTTGTTCTAATTTTTTTTTCAGATGGCTGCAAGCTAAATGCTGCTATTGTTAAGAACAGGACTATTAAACTTATGGCGAAAATTCCTTTTTTCATTTTACATACGCAAATTACCCAATTAAAATAGTAGTAAATATAATTACAAATTGTTTTTTTTACTTTCATCTTTAAAAAGTTAAGTGGGTAATTCTACGTACAGAAATTGAATTTTATGGTAATTGAATTTATTTTAGATTGTACCTTTCAAAAAAAATAAAATATGGCTGATAAAATCAAATTTATAGAAGACATAAAAAACGGATACAGCTTCAAGGGCGAATCGGTAAAAATAGGATGTGGCATGTTAGATGGAGAAGTGGTAAATGAAGCAGAAATTTTTCTGCCATTAAAAACCATGAACCGACATGGCCTTATTGCTGGGGCCACCGGTACAGGTAAAACAAAAACTCTGCAAACCATTAGTGAGTTTTTAAGCGATGCAAGCGTTCCGGTATTGCTAATGGATATAAAAGGCGATTTGAGCGGAATTGCACAGCCGGGTATTGTAAATGATAAATTAACTGACCGATATCAAAAGCTCAACCTACAATATACCCCTGTTTCATTTCCGGTAGAATTGATGTCGCTTACGGGCAACGATGGGGTTCGTTTAAAAGCAACCGTTAGTGAATTTGGGCCGGTGTTATTAAATAAAATTTTAGGATTAAACGATACTCAAGGGGGAATTGTTTCGCTCATTTTTAAGTATTGCGACGACAACAAACTACCCTTGCTGGATCTTAAAGATTTTATAAAAGTATTACAGTATATCAGCAATGAGGGAAAAGCTGAAATTGAAAAAGACTATGGTAAAATTTCAACCAGCAGCACCGGCACTATATTAAGAAAAGTAATTGAACTGCAACAGCAGGGTGCCGATATTTTTTTCGGCGAAAGAAGTTTTGAAGTAACCGACCTAATGCGAATAAGTGATGATGGCCGTGGAATGATTAATGTACTTCGTGTAACCGATATGCAAGACAGGCCAAAATTATTTTCCACTTTTATGTTACAATTACTGGCCGAACTATATGCTAGCTCGCCGGAAGAAGGCGATTTAGATAAACCAAAACTGGTAATGTTTATTGATGAAGCTCACCTGGTGTTTCAGGAGGCAAGCAATGATTTGCTGGAGCAAATAGAAACTATTATTAAGTTAATACGGTCCAAAGGGATTGGTATATTCTTTTGTACCCAAAATCCAATGGATGTACCGGCATCGGTACTGGGTCAGTTAGGATTAAAAATACAACATGCCTTAAGAGCGTTTACAGCAGCAGATAGGAAAGTAATTAAGCAAACTGCAGAAAATTACCCCGAAACAAATTATTACAAAACGGAAGATATAATTACCCAACTAGGAATTGGAGAAGCTCTTGTAACCATGCTCAATGAAAAAGGAATTCCAACACCCCTTGCCCAGGTAATGCTTTGTTCGCCCCGTAGTCGAATGGATGTATTAAGTGCCGGTGAAGTTGTGGATCTTTTAGGCAAAAGTAAACTGGTGGCTAAATATAATGTATCGGTAGATAATGAGAGTGCTTATGAAATATTAACCGCTAAGCTGGAGGAGGCAGCCCAAAAAGCCGAAGAGCAACAAAGCAGCAAAAAAACGAAGGAAGAACCCAGTACATTTGAAAAAATCACAGGAAACACTGTAGTTAAAAGCATGGCACGAACAGCCGGGAACCAAATTGTACGATCACTTTTGGGGGCTTTGGGTTTGGGAGGAAGATCTACAAAAAAGAAATCGAGCTGGTTTTAATGTAAAAATATTGATAAAGTTATTCACATTTATTGGAAGCCAAGTGTATCTTTTACATATTATATACTGTATTAAATATCAATAATTTATATAATTTTGCCATAATTTGTTAGATTATTTTCTAATAGCCTTGTAGTACATGCACTACAAATATTTCGAAAAAAGTTTGGTTTATATTATTAGCCCTATTATCTTTACAGCGGTTTTTCATAGGATATTGGATTTTAAAGCGGGACTAGATTTCTATCTTGGTCCCTTTTTTATTTTTATACATATCTATCTGGTTCTCTGCATGCTACTTTTTGCACTTTTTATTATTCCCGATGCGGAATATTGCAATTTATCCTCGGCCAACAAAAAATTTATCACCTCCCAGCATTGTTCCTCGGAAACGGGATGTAGTTTTCTTATTAATTCATTGGCATTTAGCTCCTCTTTTGATACCAACAATGCAATTTGTTTTTCAATAGCCGTAAAATCGCCTGACGCCAGCATTTTATAATGTTTATTGATACAGTTGTCGCAAACTGCACAATCTTTAATTTCAGGAGAAGCAAAATAATTGCCCAAAAATGCTTCTCTGCAATCTGTTGTATTTACATAAGAAGTCAAAGCAGTTATTCTTTTATTGTATTGATTTCGTCTTTCCTTTACCGTAGTAGTATCCATTTTAAAATCGTCGGAATACATTCTGTTTTTTTGGAGGTACACCTGTGGTTTACCTGATGGCTGATGATACCGTATAATTCCATAGCGATGTAGCTCTTCGAGGGAATATACCAGCGATTCTCTTTCCATTTTTATTAAACCTGCAAGGCGCTGTTCGTAAATAGTAACCGGAAAATCGAAAATTCCTTCATAGCTGCGTAGCAAAGCCTTCACAACAGGCTCCAATGAAGGATACATTAGTTCAAACTCCAATAAATTTTTTTTGTTAGTAGTAAATACAACAGTTGAGTAGCTAAAAACTGTTTCGTTGTATGTGAGAATATCTTCCTTTGCCAATGCCTGGATTCCAAAACTAACTTTTAAAATATCTAATTTAAAATAAGATGCAAATAAAGTAATATCAAAGTCAAAGCTCAAACCTTCGCCTGTGCCTGCAGCCACTTGTAAGTGATTCATTAAGGCAGTATAAATTTTTTTTATTTCTTCGGGCATAGGATACCGTATATCTGCCTGCTGTACCAAAGCAGTAATTTCTTCATTTTGATATAGCAAAATAGCATAAGCTTTTTTTCCATCTCTGCCTGCACGTCCGGCTTCCTGGTAATAATTTTCCAGGCAGTCGGGAAGGTTATAATGGATTACGGTACGAACATCGGGTTTATCTATACCCATACCAAAAGCATTGGTACATACCATAACCCTCGTACTATTAATTAGCCAATCATTTTGACGCTGTGTTCTTTCTTCGTTGGATAATCCTGCATGATAAAAGGATGCATTAATACCATATTGCTGCAGCAAACCAGCTACCTGTTGCGTAAGTTTTCTGCTACGACAATATATAATGGATGTGCCGGGTACATTATCCAACACTTGTTTTACTTTAACCTCTTTTGATTCGGGAGAGAAAACACTATACGACAAATTTGGCCTGGCAAATGCCTGGCTAAACTTTACTGCATTATCCGGAAACAATAATTTATCGCATATATCTTTTTGCACTTCGGGTGTAGCCGACGCCGTTAGTGCTATCACCGGCACACCCGGCAGTTCAGTTCGTAAATTGGCAATTCTTAAATAGGGTGGTCTAAAATCGTACCCCCATTGAGAAATACAATGTGCCTCATCTACGGCAATGAGACAGGGCTTTATTGCCGGCAAATATTCCAGGAAAAGAGCTGTTTCCAATCGTTCGGGAGAAACATATAGAAATTTGAAATTACCATAAGCCGCATTCTGAAGTGTTTTTTTAACTTCAAAAAATGGCATCCCACTGTAAATAGCAAGGGCAGGAATTCCTCGTTTGTTTAAATTTTCTACCTGGTCTTTTATTAAAGCTATTAGCGGGCTTACCACTAAGCAAATACCCTCCATGGCCAACACCGGTACCTGAAAGCAAATGGATTTACCTCCACCTGTTGGTAGCAATGCCAGCACATCTTTTTTTCCCAATACAGTTTCAATTATTTCCTTCTGTACTGGTCGAAAGGAGGTGTAGCCCCAATATTTCTTTAATATTTCGCCTGGTTCACGGAGCATTTCATTCAATAATAAATGGTTCTTTACAATGTTTTTTTTCAATAACTAAATTGACAAAAAATTGTTTTTGGGTACTATTGATGAATGCCCAATAAACCTTTCTAAATTAATAAACCTTTTTCACAAACAATCTTACAGAATTTGCTGCTAAAACAATATCGCTAAATCCCATAGCAAGGGCTGCAACAGTAGGTGTTAAAAAACCAAAAGCAGCAATTGGTATTGCCACAATATTATAGGCAAATGCCCAAAACAAATTTTCTTTAATAGTAATATTGGTATGCTTTCCCAAGCCCAATGCATAGGGTAGATTTTTTAACCCATGGTTCATTAAAATAACATCACTGCTTTGCATAGCAATTTGCGAAGCGTCGCTTACCGAAATACCTAAAGTGGCTTTTGCCAATGCAGGTGCATCATTAATTCCATCACCCACCATAGCCGTTGGTTTTTGCGTTTTGAGTTCAGCAATTTTTTCCAACTTTTGCTGAGGGGTTTGTTCTGCAATTACTTCGTCTATTCCTAATTGTAATGCCAGGGCATCGCATTTTTCTTTCCTATCGCCACTTAACAAAATAGTTTTAATATTTTTTTGATGAAGCCATGCTAATACCTCCTTTGCTTCAGGTCTTATTTCATCTGCCACATCAACCCAGCCAATTACATCATTGTTTTTTGTGATAAAAATATTGTGGTTGTTATCCTTGTAATTGTTGGGTAATATTTTATAAGAACCGGCCATGTATTGGTTGCCCGCTTCATCCGTTGCCTGTATGCCTAATCCTTTTGTTTCTTCAATACTTTTCCAGCGTACTACTTCTGTTCCCTTCCAGTGCAATGCAATTGATTTTCCCAAAGGATGGTTAGAGAATTTTTCCAGCGAATACACTATTTTTTTGAACTCACTTTCATCAATATTACTTTCAAATGCCGCAATTACAAATTTTCCGGTAGTGAGCGTTCCTGTTTTATCGAATACAATTTGCTGGATAGTTTTGAACGCTTCCAATGCCGAAGCATTGTGAAACAGTATTCCGTTTTTTGCAGCCCTTCCTAATCCAACTGCTATTGCTGCAGGCGTTGCAAGCCCCATTGCACAAGGGCAGGATATTACTAAAACTGCAATGGCTCGCATGAGCGATACGCCGACCGTTTTATCGGCCATAAAATAATTTAGCAAAAAAGTAATTACTGCTATTCCAATTATCAGCGGTACAAACACGGCACTTATTCTATCGGCCAGTTTTTGTAATGGCGGTTTTTCGCCCTGTGCATCTTCCACCATTTTTAATATACCCGAAAGAACCGTTTTATTTCCGGTGGCTGTTACCTGTGCTTTTACCAGTCCGCTTTCTAACACACTCCCGCCTATTAAAAAATCGTTTTTTGATTTGTTTACCGGAATACTTTCCCCTGTAATGATGGCTTCATTCAGCATGGCATCGCCCCATAATATTTTAGCGTCTATTGGTACCTGTTCGCCATTCTTTATCAAAATAAGATCGCCTTCTTTTAAAGCTGTATTTTCTACAGGGAAAATATGTTCCTGGTGTTTATCATCAAAAGCAATCATATTGGCCATTACCTTTTGCGATTTGGCAAGAGACTTTACTGCTTTTTGAGTTGCACTAATAGAAGCTTCTTCTAAGTAATTTCCCAACAATACCAAAGTGATAATGGATGCAGTAGTTTCAAAAAATAAATAGTTGTGCCCCCATCCTTTAATAGCACCTATTAAACTATACGCAAAAGAGGTGATGGCTCCCAGTGTAACCAGCACATTCATATTGGGCATACCATTAATTACACTTTTCCATGCACTGCGACCAAAGTACCACAGGCCAACTAAAAACACCGGCATACAAAGTGCCAATTGTGTCCAGGGATTCATCAACCAATGAATATGCACCCAATTATCAATCATGTGCAGCATTAATACCAGTGTAAAGGGAAGGCAAAATAAAAACCGCTTTTTGTTGGTATCTAAAAAAGAACCATCGCTTCCGTGTGTATGGCCATGATGTTCGTGACCGGCTGCTGCATGAGATCCCTGCACTTGCTTATCTACCACTTTGTATCCAAGACTGCCGATCCCTTTTTTAATGTCATTTAATTCTTTATGGGCTGTATTGGTAAAGCTTACTGCACCACTTATTGGATTCACCTTTATGTTTTCTGCGCCTTCTTTTTGTAAATATTTATTTACCGACAGTGCACAATTACTACAGGTCATTCCTTCTACATTCCAATCTATCTTTTCCATATTATTCGAACGCTGATTTTTATGATTAACATGATTTACGCAGATCATAAAGAGACATTACTCTCATAATCATCTGCGTTCAACAGTACAAAATTATCCAATGAATTTGCCATCCATTTACTAATTCTGAAATTTATCTTTGCATCATGGATTCATTTTTTAAGTTGGATGAAATAGAAAAAACTGCCAAGGCTTTTTTGCATCAAACCGATGGCAGAAAGGTATTTGCTTTTGATGGTGACATGGGCGCAGGAAAAACAACTTTTATTACAACAATATGTAAAGTGCTTGGCGTACAGGAAGTAACCGGCAGCCCCACTTTTTCTATTATCAATCAATACAAAACGGTTAAAGGCGATGCTATTTACCACATGGACCTTTATCGTATTAAAGATGAAGAAGAAGCCCTGCAGGCGGGTGTGGAAGATTGCCTGTACAGCGGTGATTATTGTTTTGTAGAATGGCCAGATAAGGCACCTGCACTGTTTCCGCCCGATACCGTGTATTGTTTTTTATCCCTTGCAGGAGATAATGTACGAAAGCTTCAAATAAAATTGTAATTTGAACACCGATTTTACTGATTGAGCTGACTATACAGATTTAGCAAACCATTTTGCAAGATCCCTGTAAATGAACCCAGCTATCATGCTTCATTTTATGTATTATTATGGCAATAACCAAACCATTTGTAGCTGCCTCGCTGGCTTACGAAACACTGGAAGAAACACTTGACATTAAGCCAAAGTCGGAATCATTATCTATTGGCATTCCCAAAGAAACTTCGTTTAATGAAAATCGTATTGCACTTACTCCCGAAGCTGTAGGCGTAATTGTGGCTAATGGCCACCAGGTACAAGTGGAAAGCAAGGCAGGTGAAGGCTCGCATTTTTCGGATAAGGATTACAGTGAGGCAGGAGCTAAAATTTTGTATGATAAAAAGCAGGTTTTTGAAAGTGAGATTATTGTAAAGAGTGCCCCGGTTAGCGAGGACGATTGTGAATATTTAAGACCCAATCAAACCATTATTTCCCCCATAAACCTTGCAGTAATGAAGCGGGAGATTTTGGAGAAAATGATGAAGAAAAAAATTACTGCACTTAGCTTCGAAAACCTGAAAGATGCCAGTGGCCACAACCCCATTGTACGCAGCATGAGTGAAATTGCAGGCAGTGCAGTAATGCTTATTGCTGGCCAATACTTAAGCAGTGCCAATAGCGGCAAAGGTGTGTTAGTAGGCGGCATTAGCGGAATTCCGCCAACAAAAGTTATTATTATTGGGGCAGGAATTGTAGGTGAATATGCAGCAAGAACCGCATTGGCCATGGGCGCCAGTGTAAAGGTTTTTGATAATAGTATTTACCGGCTTAAACGAATGCAAAATAATATTGGAGTACGCATGTGGACTTCAGTATTGGAGCCAAAAATTTTGGGCAAGCAACTAAAAACCTGCGATGTTGCTGTAGGAGCTTTGAGTGGATCGGGTGGGCGCACACCCATTGTAGTTACAGATGAAATGGTGAGTGCCATGAGACCGGGATCGGTAATTGTAGATGTTAGCATTGACCATGGTGGATGTTTTGAAACCAGCCTGGTAACTACACAGGAAAAACCTACTTTTAAAAAGTACGATGTTATTCATTATTGTGTTCCCAATATTCCCAGTGGATTTGCACGAACAGCCAGCCAGGCCATTAGCAATGTATTAATGCCATTAATGCTTGAAACGGCAGAAGATGGTGGTATTGATAAAACTATTTGGCATAAAATAAATATCCGTTCGGGCATTTATATGTTTAAAGGCAGCCTTACTAATTTTTATTTAAGCGAAAGATTCGATTTAAAATTTACCGACCTCAATTTATTGATTGCAAGCAGGCGATAATTTTTTTTTTGACAATAAAAAAAGCAGGAGCTACTTTTAATAACTCCTGCCATAGCCCTCAACACTCCCTCCTGTTAAATATGCGCCGAAGTAAACCCATCTTCACTTAAAGCCCGACGCTCATAATCTGCTACCATTAATTCTTCAATTGATTCTTGCTTTTTATTTTTATTGAATTTTGCAATCAGCTTGTCAAAGATGGCATACATCACCGGCACCACTATCAAGGTTAAAAACAGTGAGCTTATTAATCCACCGATTATAACCCAGGCAAGTCCATTTTTCCACTCAGCACCTGCACCACTGGCCAATGCAATCGGCAACATACCTATCACCATGGCAATAGTAGTCATCAATATGGGGCGCAACCTTGCATGGTTAGCCTGTACCAATGCATTAAAAGTACTTTCACCTTCTGCTTTGCGCTGGTTGGTAAAATCAACCAATATAATAGCATTTTTTGCCACCAACCCAATCAACATTATCAAACCAAGAATGGTGAAAATGTTCAACGAATTATTAGTAAGTGCCAATGCAAGTAATGCACCAATGATGGATAATGGTATAGAGAATAATACCACAAACGGATATACGAAACTATCGTACAATGCCACCATTATTAAATACACCAATACAATGGCAATCAACAATGCAATACCCAGCGTACCAAATCCTTCGCTTTGATTTTCCATATCGCCACCCCATATATAATTTACTCCGGTTGGTTTTTGTAAACCTTCAACTGCTGTACCCCACTCCGCTGCAATGGTACCAGTTGCACGTCCAACAGATTGTGCCTGCACGGTTACAGAGGTACTTTTATCCCTTCTCTCCAACATACTAGGGCCAGAGCTTTCTTTTACCGTAGCAAATTGCGATAAGCGAATTTGCTCTCCATTATCATTTTTAAACAACAGGTTACTCACATCATCCACACTTTTGCGGTTAAATGCACCATAACGTAAATTGATATCGTACTCATATTCACCTGCACGAAACTTACCATCGGTATTGCCGCTGAATGCAGTTTGCATAGTAGCGCCCACCGTTTGTAAACTCAAACCCAATGCAGCCATTTTATCCCTATCAACCGACACACTGATTTCAGGGTTGCCGGTTTCAACCGATAATTTTATTTCGGTGGCGCCTTTAATGCCAGCCAGTTTTTCTTTTGCCTGGTTAGCAAAAACCATTACACTGTCTAAAGTAGGACCCGTTATCACCAATGCCAGAGGCGCATTTTCGGCAGAGCCCAAAATACTTACCGGCACCGTTTTTACTTTAGCACCTACCAACATTTTTTCCAGTTCTCTTTTAGTTTTAGCTGCGTACACATTGGCATCATCTTTCCGGTCTTTCTTTTCTACCAGCTTTACGCTTATTTCTGCTTTGTAGGCGGTGGCCTGCGAAGCACCCATACCATCACTACTTTGGCCTACAGTGGTAATAAGGTTAATTACTTCGGGTTTGGTTTTCAAAAAAGCTTCGGCTTTTTGGGTCATTTGATTGGTTTGCTCAATTGAAACATCTTTAGGCATTTCTATTTGTACCAAAAATTCGCCCCTATCACTTTTGGGAAAGAAATCTGTTCCTACAAAACCCGCACCTATCAAGCTAAAAGAGGCAATAAGCAAAACAAATACAGCCACCAAGGTTGTTTTCTTATACTTCAAACTCCATTTTAATATATTGGTAATGGCATCGGTAAATTTATTGAGCCCTCTTTCAAAAGCTAAAATAATTTTTCCAAATAACCCTTTGCCGGTAATATGCTCCAGTTTACCAAACCTTGAACTCAATAAAGGCACGATGGTAAAAGATGATAACAATGAAAGCATAGTTGCAATGGCCACCGTTACACAAAACTCTCTTAATATATCCGACACCAAGCCGGTACTTAATGCAATAGGAATAAACACTACCACAATTACAAGGGTGATGGCTGTAACGGTAAACCCAATTTCTTTGGTTGCATCAAATGCTGCACGTACTTTATTTTTACCCATCTCCATGTGGCGGTAAATATTTTCTAATACCACAATGGCATCATCTACCAATATACCTACCACCAGCGACAGGCCTAATAAAGACATCAGGTTTAATGAATAACCCAGCAAACTCATACCAATAAAAGTGGCAATTAAAGAAGCAGGTATTGCCACCATTACAATTAAGGCATTTCTTATACTGTGCAAGAAGAAAAGCATTACCACTGCTACCAATACAATCGCCAATATTAAATCATGTATTACCGCATCGGCAGACTGCAATGTATATACCGATGCATCATTGGCAATGCTTAACTGCAGGCCGGCAGAAGTATATTCTTTTTGCAGCCGGTCCACTATATTTTGCACGCCTTCGCTCACACTTACGCCATTGGCATCGGATTGTTTTAATACCTGTAATGCAATAGCCGACTGGCTATTTACCCGGGCCAGTTTTTCTACATCTTTTTGTGCATCCTGCACATCAGCCACATCCGATAATCGAACCTGGCCACCTGCTGCGGTATTGCTTACCACCAGGTTTCTTAATTCATCAACGGTTTTAAATTTACCGGCCAATCGTATCAACACATCCTGGTTTCTCGTTTGTACGCTACCAGTAGGAAAGTCGAGATTGGCAGTCAATATCACCTGCTGTACCTGTAATAATGAAAGGCCGTTGGCTTCTAATTTAGCCGCATCAAAACTCACTTGTATTTCTCTTTCCTGGCCACCAATAATGTTTACCTGCGCCACACCAGGCACACGGGAAATAACGGGGCCTACTCTTTTGTCCATCAAATCATAAAAACTGGCTTCGTCTAATTTTGAGGTGGCCGATAAGGTTACAACCGGCAAGTCATCTAACGAAAATTTATTGAGCGATGGCGGATCCACATCATCGGGCAGGTCTTTTAAAATAGCATTCACTTTTCGCTGTGCATCGTTAAGTGCATAGTCCACATCGGTACCACTGTTTAAAGTAATAGTAACCATTGAAAGACTTTCAAAAGATTTTACATCAATCTTTTTTATGTTTTCCATTGAAGAAACCGCATCTTCAATTTTTCGTGAAACCGTATTCTCCACTTCGCTGGGTGAAGCACCAGGGTAAACAGTGGTAACAGAAACCACCGATTGGCTAAACTTGGGAAGCAACTCATAATTTAAGCTGGTATAACTTAGTACACCCCCCAACGTTAGTATGGTAAACAGCACTATTACCAGCGATGGCCGTTTAATAGATAATTCTGCAATTTTCATTTTGAAATATTTTATTACTGATAAAGTATCAGCTATTATTTTATAACTGTGATAGCGCTTCCGTTTACAAGATTAATTTGACCGGTGGTAATTATTTCTTCCCCTTCAGCAAGACCCTGTATTACTTCTACCTGCTCGCCAAAAATTCTTCCAGAAACTACTTTACGTAATACCGCTTTGCCTGATTGGGCAATAAACACTTCGTTGCTGGCCACGCCACCCACAAAGGCACTTCTTGGAATTAAAGTAACAGGCTCCTGCTGAGGAAATACAAAACTGGCATTGCCATACATACCTGCTTTTACTGCAGCTTTATCATTGTTGGCCACTTCTATTTTTACAGGAAAGTTTAGGCTTTCATCGGCTTTTGCTGCTATAAAACTTATTTTTCCCCTGAACTTTTTATCGGGCATAACACTGGCTGCAACTGTAACGGTATCGCCAATTTTAAGATTAGCTACCTGCGCTTCTGTAACTGCAACGTCAAGTGTAAGTGTAGATACATCTACAATTTCAAATAATTTGGTGCCGGCAGCTAATACAGATCCGGGTTCTATCATACGCTTGTTGATAATACCGTTTATGGATGCTCTAAGATTAGCATCTGAAACTTTTATACTTGCCTGTTGAACTCTGGCTGCTGCATTCTGTACTGCCAATGCTGCCTGGTCAACCTGTTGCTGTGTAACCCCGCCTGTTTTGTATGCATTTTCATATCGTTGTTTATCTCGCAATGCATTGGCATATCCTTCACGTGCAGTTTGCACATCTACGGCAAGGTTTTCGGTTTTTATTACGGCCAATGTTTGGCCTTTTCTCACATAGCTCCCTTCATCCACCAACACCCTTATAACCCTACCGGCAGTTTCAGAAGAAAACTCTAATTCCTGACCGGGAGAAAATTTACCGTTGGCGGTAAAATTTAATTCCATAGGATGAGCAAATACTTTTGCAGTTTTAACTGCTACTCCTGCATTGGTTTGTGCTACCACAGCAGTTTTATCTTCATTTTTCTTTTTATTGTTGGTGAGTACCATTCCAATGAGTGCAATAAGACCCGCTGTTACTAAAATACCAACTAGAATTTTTGAGAACTTTTTCATTTTCTTTATTTGTTTATGGGTTGCCCATTTACAGGCAGTTATGTTTTAGTTAAGTAATGTTCTTAATTGTCCTTGTGCTTTTATAAGTTTTATTTCGGCCAATTTATAATCGAGCAGACTGGCATTATAAGAGTTTCTGGAATTAAACAAAGCGTTTTGTGCATCCAATAAATCGGTTAAGGTAGCAAGGCCTTGTGTATAGTTATTATTGGTATTATCTAATACCTGTTGAGCAAGATTAGTATTGCGTTCCTGGGTATTTAATACAATAATGGAGTTATTAATTTGTGTTTTTGCATTGGCAAAATCAAGACTTATATTTTGACGGGTGAGTTTTATATCTTCATGTAATTTTTTTATTTCCACATCAGATTGCTTCATTCTGGCTTTGGTTGCATTACCGTTAAAAATGGGTACTTTAAGGTTCAGCCCTATTGTACTTACATCGAACCAGTTAACCCCTTTATTAATTCCTTTAAAAATAGGAAAGGTATTGCCCAGGCCCTGGTAACTGTAGCTGCCACTCAAAGAAAGCGTAGGATAATACTCTGCTTTATAGGATTGCTTTTGTAATTGAAGCAACTGTTGTTGTTTTTCCAATACAAGCAATTCTGAGCGATTACTACTGTAAGTAGTATCGGCCAGTAGCACATCTCCAAAATTTTGTGGCGATACATTGGCAGATGGAATTATAATACTTTCTTCCACCGGCATTCCAATTAAAAATTTAAGTTGATTTTCATATTGTGCAACGGCGTTTAATAATTGCTGGCGCTGGCTTTGCAGGTTAAGCAAATTTACTTCCAGCCTATCTACATCTATTTTTTTTCCTAAGCCACTTTCGTACAGACCATTTATAATTCCCTTTGTTTTTGCAGTAGTACTTATATTACTATCTACATTAACTACTTGCTGGCGCTGTACTAAAACCTGGTAATAAGCAGTTGCAACTTGCTCCATCACCTGCTCTTCGGTAAGTTGCGCATTGAGTGTATAAAACTCCTTGGTTGTTTTAGCTGCTTTTAAACCTGTAAAAACAGATTGATCAAAAATATTTTGAGTAACATTTACGCCAATATTTGCATTCCATTTTTGACCGAATGCCACCATTAAAGGTTTACCAGGATCGGTTGGATTTAACTCACCCGGAAGTGCGCTCATTTGTAAAAGAGGGTTATAGTTTAAACCACCCGAACCACTTACCTGTGGCAATGCTTTTGACCTTACTTCCTGAATTTGATAGTTGGCATTTTCCACATCAAGCTTTGCTTTGCGAGCATCAGCATAATTTTGTAATGCATAATTGAGTGCATTTTTCAGGCTTAATTCTGGCTTTTCCTGTGCAAAAGATTTTGCTGCAAAAAAACTGAACATGGTCATTAACAAACCTGCCTGTTTTAATTTTTGAATGAACATTGTGTTTTATTTGAACTTTAGAATTGTGTTTTTGAAAAATATTTTTCTGCCTGTGCTTTTCCGGTTGAAGTTGTAATACCGTACAAAAAATGCTGAATCAATTGCTTGTTGATACTTGCCTCTGAGATCTGTGGCATTTGTGTAGGATGTGTTTCATTAGAAAAGTTGAGTTCCGAAAGACAAACCATTGTCATTAGTTTACTATTGAATATGGGTAAAAAATGACCGCTGCTTTTGCCCTCTTCAATACATTGAGTAATGGCGGGCACAAATTTTTTATTTGAAAAAATTTGAAAGTTTTCATAGGTATCGGAATAATATTTTTTTAAATCGCTTAAAACCTTATTGGAAACATAATTGGCTGCTCCCATAGCCAGCGCATTAATTTGAATATACCTTTGTATCACATCGCCCCCGGTAGATTGTTGAATTTTTTTTAACCTATGAGCAAGTACATTGGTAATTTTTTCGTACAAAGCATCTACCATTTCGTTTTTATCGTGAAAGAACTGGTAAATGGTTTTTTTAGAAACACCTGCTGCCTGGGCTATTTCATCCATTGTTACAGAACGCAAGCCGTATACTCTAAAAAGTTGCAATGCTGTTCTAAGAATATATCGTTGTTTTTTACTGTACATTTTAGTTTAACTTTTTTGTCAAATTATAAATAAAAAAAATCTATCTAAATAGAGTCGATAGAATGGCTTCTTTTCTTTCGCTCATGGCCTGTACATAGGCTTTCTTTGAGTTAAAAAAACTATTTTCCATTAAAGGGCGCATTATAACCGGGTAAGACACCATTGAAATAAAATTTAGTAGAAATTGCATGGGTTCCATTTTTGCCACTCTTCCGGCTGCCATCTCTTCCTGTAATTCAGCAAAAAAATCAGCTATGTTTTTTCTCTGTTCCTTATCGTTCATTTTCAAATTTTCCCACAAATTGGTATTATGAATTTGCGAGGCAAGGTAAGAGTCGAGGTAAGGAAACTCTTTTACTCGATCCATCCAAACATCTATCAATTGGCTTATTTTTTCTTTAAAAGAAAGACCAGTCAATGCATGCTCGTTCATTTTTTTTCTAAACACTTCCTGCCCTTCTAATAACACTTTTTCTAATAAAATTTCTCTTGATCTAAAGTAGTAATGCAACAATGTTCGGTTTACACCGGCTGCGTCTGCAATTTCCTGAGTGGTTGCATTAAACCTGCCTTCTTTAAAGAAAACAGCCTTGGCGGTTTCCTTTATATGATTTTCTGTGCCTTTATCTTTTCCTGCCATGTTTGACAAAATTGTTAAACAAAGGTAGGGGCATTTTTTATACCAGCAAATTTATTTTTGACAAAATTGTAAATATTCTTAAAAAAAGCATCTCTCTTAAAGTACAAAACATACAAATTCAATCTGTTACAAAAAATTAGATTGAATAAAGTTTACTACGAATTGGATAAAAGATTTGCCGGATGATTTAGATGGAGCAGGTTTTAACTTCAAAAACTCCAGTAAGCAAGTGCTTATAGCTGCAATGCAGGTATTATTAATTTGAGTATTGCATTATAAACAAATAGTTTTTGAACGCTCCAATTATTTGCAAAAAAGGGACTCAAGCAAGAGGGTTACTTCTACTTTGTGCGTGGATTTATTAATCAAAATTGTTTTCTAAAGGAACTTATGGGTCTTAGGTAGATTATTAAAATAGCAAGAGGGCAGGCAAATATGCCCACCCTCTTGCTACTTACGTTCAGCATTATAAAAAATATGCTGAATTAAATTGATCCTGTAACTATTAATGCTTAGCCCACCACAATGGAGTAAGAACTTCATCGGGGCCGCCTAATAGCTGTACTGCCTGGTCGTAACCGGCTGCATTGCTATTTCTAAGCCCGGAAGGATACCTTACCCTTTGTGGGAAAAACTGTACTTGCGAGGTCATTACATTGCCTGCATTTAATGCCGGCAAATTGGGCATTGGGTTTTCTATCACTACATTTTCAAAGAATGGTAAACCCAATCTTCTTTGATCGTTCCAGGCTTCCAAAGGTTGCCAGGGAACCTGGGCAATGAATTTTTGAGTGATAATTTTTGTTAGCAAATCGTTCCTATATGCACCATTTCTATAAAGATCATTTTTGGGATAATTAATATTTGCCACTCCCGGTGTGTTGGTATAGCCATCTACATAGTTCATTGCATGCGTTGCAGCGGGTTCGGTGGTATGTGCCCAACTTACAGAAGTACCTGCTCTGTTATAATCGGTAGAAGCGAGGTAAGAAGTTGCAAAAGAAGAAACACCCCAATATGTAAAGCTTGATTTGACACCTTCTTCGTATGCAGCTTGGCCGCTCATTGGAACAGTCCAACCTTTTACCGCAGCCTCAGCCAAAAGGAAATAGGTTTCCCATGATGCAAAAAATATACGTTTTGCAGCGCTTGCTCTAAATTGGTGCGCCAAACGTGGGATAGTACCGTTAAACAATCTTATCTGATTACGGCTGCCTTTTACACCCCAATCGCCACCGGGAAATGCATTCCAATGAAAGGTAGCATTAATTGTTTTTTGAACTGCACCTGAAGCATCCAGCAAGTCTCTTGAGGTAGTTCTTGCAGTATTATCCCAACTTGGATAAGCATTAAAGTTGGAGTTGGCAAAATCACCCGGAATGATATATGCTTTATATGCACGGGGGTCTATCGTATAAGGTAAACCATCTAACCAGTAACCTGCCATTGGGAAGTTGGTAGAATTGGGGAAATGCTGATCTAATTTTAAACCTGCATAATCTGCCGGTTTAATTGCAGGCAATAAAGAATCCGGAACCTGGTCTTCGGTTTTAATGCCACCCAGCCCTGTATATAATGTATTAAGTGTAGCTGTTAAATAATGAGAATTCCATTCACGACTCATTACGCCGGTTAATGCATCCCAGCCACCTCTTTCTGACACTTCAAAGTTTTGATCTGCCGCTGTAATCAATAAACCAGAAGCTGCATCTTCAAACTCTATTTTTGCTTTTGAGGCATCAATCTCCGATAGCCTCATGGCTAATCTCAACCTCATTGAATTGGCATATCTTTTCCATTTGGTATAATCGTATTGATATGCAGGGTCGTGCCTTTTTACTGCATCGGGATTAACAACAGCTACATCCAACTTGCTGCTAGCATCTTTCAATTCGGCCAACATAAAATAATATACATCCTTCACACTGGCAAAGTCGGGATTTATACCCTGGAAGCCATTGATAGGAATTGGACCAAACAAATCGCTTAGTTCACTCATTAAATAAGCTCTCCAAATACGTGCAACTTGTAGCAAATTGTTGGTATAGGCAGCATCTTTACCTGCTGCTATTTTTTCGTTGGCAATTTGAATAGCTGAGTTGGCTGCATTTAACCAGCCTGACATGTAGCCACTTCCATAATAATCGCTCGACCAACCATCGTTGTAGGATCCGCCTGATAAGCCGGTGCCGTTAAAAGAAGTATGTCCTGCTACTTCCCAATACAGTACATAAATTCTTTCCGCAATATGAGGATCCATTTGCGAACCAATAATGGAGCTGTTGATAAAATACTCTACCTGCACCTGATCGGAGTTTGCCGCAAGTGGGTTTTGGTTGATTTCATCAAACTTTTTACATGATACTAAAGTCGCACTAAAGGCGAATAGTAAGCATGAGATTTTTAATATCTTTTTCATTTTATTTGAAATTAAAATTGTTAGAAATTAAGCGATAAGTTGAATAAAATAGTACGGGTTGTAGGTAACCCTGCATTTTCAAATCCTGTCGCATTAGTATTGGTAGCATAAACCGACTCAGGGTCTATACCCCTAACATGGCTCTTTATCATCCAAACATTATTACAAGATACTCCAACCCTTGCTTTTTGAATAGGCGTTTTGGATAAAAAGCGAGTTGGCAACTCGTACGTTAATTGTATGTTTCTCAAACGTACATTGGTAGCATCGTACAAATTAGCTTCAGAAACGCCAAGGTTATTGGCAGTGGCTACTGCTCTCCAATATTGCTGTTGTGATACTGATTTAGTATTGGCAGTAAAACCACCGCTACCATTAGAAACGACACCAGGTACAACAAAATCGTTTCTTTCACCGCCCGGTGCAGTTACGGCTGCGGTACCGGCTGCCTGCATGGCTACTTGTGTAGCCGAGAATATTTGGCCACCAAACCTTGCATCTACCTGGAATGAAAAACCAAATCCTTTATATCCAAAGGTATTGGTTACCCCAAACAAAGCTTTGGCTTGTTGATTACCCAGGCGTACAATTTCCGGATCACGAGTTGGCAAACCATCGGCATTCAAAATGATTTTACCAAAGTCGGCACTGTTGGGGTCTTTCACTCTATTGAACCTTGTTCCATATATTTCACCATATTTTTGGCCGGTTACGGCTAAAATAGAAACATCATCAAATCCACCCAAGCCATACTTGGTTACACCTTGATATAAATCTTCAATGGTATTGTTATTGGTAGAATAGTTAACTCCAATATTCCAGTTTAAAGAATTGGGATTGGTAAGAATTTTGCCATCCAACATTATCTCAACACCAGTGTTTTGAATATCACCTGCATTAATTTTCCTGGCAGAATAGCCACTTTGAGGATCCATAGGAAGGTCAATCAACTGATGAGTAGCATTTGTTTTATACCATGATACATCCAGTCCTAAACGACTATCTAAGAATCTTAATTCGGTACCTACTTCAAAAGATTTAATTAATTCGCTCTGAACATTTGGATCAAGCAATACCGGTGGCCTTGATGCCGTGGTATTACCATTTGGATCTTTACCGATACCATATACATTGTATAGTTGGTATGCAGGTAAATCATTACCCACTTGTGCATAAGATGCTCTCAATTTACCATAGTTAAACCAGTTGGGAAGTTTTGTACCCATGTTAGCCATCATGTCGGTAAATACATAAGAAAGACTAAGTGAGGGATAGAAGAAAGAACGATTGGTTTTACTTAAAGCAGATGACCAGTCGTTTCTGAAAGTTGCATCCAGGTACAAATAGCCATCATAATTCAACTGCACACTTCCGTACAATGAATTAATTTTTTTCTCATTTAATCCTTCACCTACTGTTGGATTACTAACGCCATTATTCAAAGAGAATAAATTGGGCACTACCAATACACCTGAGTTGGAGTTAATAGAAGAAAATTTTTGGTGCATTAAGTTTCCACCCACCGTTACAGCACCACCAATCTTGCCAAACAAATAATCTTTTTTAGCAGAAATTAAGGAGCTATAGTTGGTTTCAGAAAAAGTTTGTTTACCCACAGCATATCTACCGGTAGGCGTTAAAGGACTTCCAGCATATACTTTTGCATTGGTATTGGTGGTATAAAGATCGCCACCGGCTTTTACTTCTGCATTTAACCAACTTGTGAAACTATATTTCAAAGACCCTGTCATTATGATACGATCTCTTGAGTCTTCGTTGAGATTATACTTATTGCTCCAATATGGATTCACCTGGCTTCCTGCACCCTGGAACCATTTCATGCTGCCATCTGGATTTAATGGATTGCTATAGGTACGAATATCAATAGATCTTGGCATCATATATAATACAAATGCACTACTGTTATCTCTACCGCCTACTGGCCTGTTGTTACCAATAGCATTGCTGTATTGAATTTTGGTATCGGTGGTCCAACGGTCGTCTTTACCAAATTTTGAAATTGCTCTTGCCGACAAGTTGGTACGGGTTAATTTAATACCCGGTACCATTCCCTTATCTTCTAAGCGGGTAAATGAAGTATAAACCGATGTTTGTTTATACTGTTGTTGTAAAGAAAGGCTATAGTTTTGGGTAATACCATTCTCCATATAGTTTGCAACATTATCAAAGGTTTGACCTTTTGTGCCCCAACTTGTTTGTGCATCGGGTACCGCTACACCATCCATTCCCTGTCCAAATGAATTTTGAATATCGGGATTGGTGAAAATACTTTCAACACCAATGGTTGATGATAGATTAATGCCAAGGCCTTTTTGTTTTTTGCCCGACTTGGTAGTAATTAAAATTACACCATTACCTGCTCTTGAGCCATACAAAGCTGCCGCTGAGGGGCCTTTAAGAATAGAAAGGCTCTCAATATCTTCCGGATTAATATCGGCCATACCATTACCCATATCTAAAGAACGATTCCAGTAACCATTATCCGGGGCTCCGGTAAAGTTGTCGATAGGAATACCATCTACCACAATTAAGGGTTGATTGCTTCCGGTTAAAGAGTTACTACCTCTTAAAATAATTTTTGAAGAACCGGCAGGGCCATCGCTTGAGCGAACTACCTGTAAACCTGCCACTTTACCGGAAAGGGTATTAGCAAGGTTAGGTTCATTTGCCGACACGAGGGTTTCGCCTTTTACTTCCTGAACGGCATAACCCAAGGATTTCTTTTGGCGTTTAATACCAAGTGCTGTTACTACTACTCCCGATATTTCTTTAGTGGCTGTAGCCAACTCCACACTGGCTAACCCACTATTATCGGTAAGAAACTCTTTGGTATCAAACCCTACGGAACTAATTTCCAATGTAGCGCCTTCGGCTACAGAAATTTTAAAGACACCTTTCAAATCAGTAGTAGTTTGATTGGTGGTTCCTTTTTCTTTAATAGTTGCAGCTACTACCGGATTACCTTCAGCATCCTTAACAGTACCTGTAACTTGTCTTTTTCCCTGTGCACTTACATTTAAGAAGCACAGCATTGCCAGGCATCCCAGCAACAAGCGAATAAGCAGACCTTTCATTGCAGTTTTGATTTAATGTTAAAAAATTAAGTTCGATTTTGGTACTATAAGTTTTAGTTTAAATAGGTACAATTATGCTCTTTCTTTTATTTTATTTTTAATGATAATCATTTCATCGAGATGTTCCATTACCAAAGCAGCTGCTCCAATAAGCTCTGCCTGATAACCCAATGTTGAAATTTCAATATCGGTGTCCTGTGCCAACTTAGGAATACAATATTCATTTATTGCCTGCTGTATGGGTGTAAGCCAGAGTTTCCCGGCAGCCGACCCACGACCACTTAATATTATCAACTCGGGGTTGAGCAAATGGATAAGTATAGCCACTCCCCGCCCTATAAAATATCCGGCTTCAGATATAAGCTCTACCGAAAACTTATCTCCTTTTACTGCAGCTTCCATTATGGCTTCTGAAGAATGTTCTAAATGCTCAATGGATATATTCTTTAAAATTGTTTGTTCTCCTTGTTGAATTCCTTTTATCGCTTTTTCAACCATTACCAATAAGGATGCTTCTGTTTCGAGACAGCCGCTTTTCCCACACGTACACATTTTATTGCTCTCACAAATAGACATGTGGCTAAACTCACCGGCAAATCCATTATTCCCTCTAAATAATTTTCCTTCTAATATCATTCCTAACCCAATACCCCAACCTACATTAACCACCATTGTATTTTGCCTTCCTTTTGCAGCACCAAATCTTAATTCCGATAGTGCTATTAATGTAGAATCATTGTCTATCCAAACGGGAATACCTACTGCATTAGAAATAACATCCACTATGCTTTTATCCTTTTCTGTTATAAGGCAGGAATGATTAATCCCTTTTACAACATCTACAAAACCAGGCATACCTATTCCAATTCCAACAACCTTACTGGTTTGCACACCCGAAGAAATTAAATAGTTATTAATTGAATCGGTTAATTGAATCAGGGCTTTTGAATTATTTATGAGAGATAGCTCTATTTTCTTTACCTCACTTATATACTTATTGTGTATATCCATTAATACTATCCTTGTCATCTTTTGATCCATAGATACACCAAGGATATACATTTGATCTTCTTTAAGAGAATACATTAATGGACGGCGGCCTCCGGTTGAACTGGCAAAGCCTGTTTCAACAACTATAGATTCTTCAATTAACTCATATAAAATTTTTGTAGTAAGCGGTAAACTTTTTCCTGTAAACAGACTTAAATCGGCACAGGAAAGTTCTTTATTAAAATAAAGATGTTTTATAATAGCTCTTTTATATGAGGCTTGTTTGGCTCGCAAAATGTTGCAAAATTTTAACTAAGATATATTAAGTTTTTAAAAAAATTAAAAAGTAGTTGTATTTTTTTAAAATTAAATAGGAAGTGGCTGCAATTTATTGCAACTTTTTAATCACTCTACATTTTATTAACATATTTTAAAAAAATATGTGTTTCTTTTTCAATGAGTTAAAAAACTGTTTGCCGGCAAAAGCAACAATCATTTAAAATAAATAGTTGCTATTTGCTTCAATCTTTTGTGCTACAAATAATAGCTTTCTTTAAACTTAATTTATTGAACTGGAATGCCGGTTTATGTAGAGATGTTTGCTTGGGGCGGCAGGCTTTCCTTTAGTAGGTGAAAAAATTATTTCCAGTTATTAATCTTTAGAACTTCGCCACATTTATTATATTCTTCCGGTACATTGCTGCTTATGATGATAAGCCGATGGCTAAGTTGGGAGGCTAAAAGCATTTGATAAAGCGTAATGCCCTCTGCATCTAAATTGCTGGTAGGTTCGTCTAACAAAAGCACTTCCGATTTACTGAAAAAAGCTTGTGCAAGCTTTAACCTTTGTTTCATTCCGCTACTGAAGTACCTTATTTGTTTGTGTGCAGCAGCATGTAACTGTACCGCAGAAAGTGCTTCGTTGATAGGTAATGTTAAGGGTTTAAAGTGATGATGAAATTGTAGGAATTCTGTTGCAGTCATTTCTTCAATTAAATCAAGATAAGGAGCAGCAATAGCTATGTGATTATAAAATGTATCTACAGCTTCCCCGTTTGCCTTGCTGTAAACAATGTTTCCTTCGTTATGAAGGATGGCTCCGGCAATAACTTGTAATAGTGTTGATTTTCCGGAACCATTAGGGCCGGTAATGGCGTAAGATTGGTTGGGTTTAAATTCAAAAGAACAAGAACGGAAAATCCATTCCCGGTTGAATCGTTTGCCTGCATTTTGCAAACTAATTTTCATCTATCTCTCCTTTCACAAAAGTTTTGATAATACCCCTCTTGCTTTCTTTGATAAAGGAAAGAATGGTATTTCTTTCTTCACTTTCGGGCATTTGTTGTTCTACCAAATTCAATGCCTGAGAAATATTAACCCCTTTATTGTAGATATACCGATATGCTTCGTGAATTAAATTAATGGTTTCGGAGCTGTACTGCCTACGTTGTAAGCCTACCGCATTCACACCTGCATAACTAAGTGGGTTGCGCCCAGCTTTTATAAAGGGGGGCACATCTTTCATTATCATTGAGTTGCCGGAAATATAAGTGTGCATACCAATTTTTATAAACTGGGCTGCTGCTGATAAACCGCCAATGGTAGCATAGTTTCCAATTTCTACATGCCCTGCTATTTGAACTGCATTGGCGAGTATAACATTGTTACCTACAGTACAGTCGTGAGCTATATGGGCGTATGCCATTATAAGGCAATTACTACCAATAACAGTTTTCCATTTATCCTGCGTACCACGGTTAATGGTTACACATTCTCTAATGCAGGTATTGTCGCCTATTTCAACGGTTGTTTTTTCGCCAATAAATTTTAAATCTTGCGGAATTCCGCCTAGCACAGCTCCCGGAAACACCTGGCAATTTTTGCCAATAGTAGTTCCACTCATTACTACTGCACCACTCATTATATGCGTATCGTCGCCTATACGCACATCGTTGTGAATTACTGCAAACGGATCTACCGTTACATTGCTGCCTAAAATTGCTTGTGGATGAATATGCGCCAGAGGACTTATCATAAATTAATCTTTCGGTCTTTTTACTATTTGTGCTACCAATACGGCTTCCGTCACCAATTTATCGCCAATAAAAATAGTGCCTTTCATTTCACAAATACCTCTTCTGATGGGTGCTATTAACTCCATTTTTAAAACAAGGGTGTCGCCGGGCACTACTTTTTGTTTGAACTTGCAGTTCTCAATTTTCAAAAAGTAGGTATCGTATTTATCATCGGTATCTTTTGGTATAGCCAAAATGCCACCTGCCTGTGCAAGGGCTTCTACCTGAAGAACGCCGGGCATTACACAGTTTCCGGGAAAATGTCCCTGAAAGAAAGGTTCATTGTAAGTAACATTTTTTATAGCAACCACATGGTTGTCGGTTAGCTCCATTATTTTGTCAACCAGCAAAAATGGATACCTATGTGGGAGTATATTTTCTATTTGATGTATATCAAACTGGGGTGCTTTAGCAGGGTCGTACTTTGGCACTTCTGCTTTTAGGCGATTCTTTTTAATATGCTCTTTAATTTTTTTTGCAAACGCCACATTGCTGGCATGCCCGGGCCGGTTGGCAATTATATGGCCTTTAAAAGGATAGCCTACTAAGGCAAGGTCTCCTACCACATCTAATAACTTATGGCGGGCGGGCTCGTTGGGATAGCGAAGTTCCAGGTTATTTAAAATTCCTTCGGAGTTTACTTTTACATCTTGTTTTTTAAACACTTTAGACAGGCGTTTTACCTGCTCATCGGTTACCGGCCTATCTACCACTACAATGGCATTATTGATATCGCCACCCTTTATTAGGTTGTGCTCTAGTAATGCTTCCAGCTCATGAAAAAAACTAAAAGTTCTGCTGGATGCTATTTCTGTATTGAATTCAGTAATATTTTTTATGGCAGCGTGTTGTGTACCCAAAACCGGAGAGTTAAAGTCAATTAAAGTATTGATGCGATACTCGTGGTAAGGCAGGGCCACCATTTCTACCTTTTTATTTTCGTCAACATAAGTGATGTTATGTTGAATTTCGTAATAAATTTTTTCAGTATCCTGTTGTTGTTTGCCTGTTTGCAATAAAGCATCTACATAAGGTTGACTGCTGCCGTCTAAAATGGGTACTTCTTCACCGTTTATTTCAATTAAAACATTATCAATACCGGTACCTACCAATGCTGCCATTAGATGCTCAACTGTACTTACCCTTGCTCCTTTTACATCTAAAGTGGTACTGCGATTGGTTTCAATTACATTGTCAACATCGGCTTTGATGATTGTTTTTTCGGGAAGATCTACTCTTTGAAAATTGATGCCTGTGTTTGGATCGGCTGGTTTTAAGCGCATGGTTACTGCCTGACCGGTATGTATGCCTGCGCCGGAAATTTCAAGCTCCTGTTTAATGGTATGCTGATAATGCTTTTCTGTTCCGTTATTAAAATCCATAGCTGCAAAAGTAGGAAATCGGTTTTACAGTTCAACAGGTATAAGCGTAAAGGTTAAAGGTTTTTTCAACCAAAAAACTACCTTGTGTTTCTAAAGAAGCTATAAGTAAGATGCTTGAAAATCCTTTTTATTCAAGCCGAACACCTTGGCCTTATACATTCAAGGTTTTGAGTAATTTTTCCAGCTCTGATACTCTTCTTTCCAAATCGGGGAGATTTCTATTGAGTGCCTGGCTTCGCAGTGCAGCGGTGTAGTCATGTGCGGGCGAACCTGTAACGGCAGTATTGGGCGTTTTTATAGATTTACTTACGCCGCTTTGTGCATTTATTTTGGAACCATCGGCAATATGCAGATGTCCAACTATACCGGCTTGTCCACCAATCATAACATTGTTGCCAATTTTAGTACTGCCGCTTACGCCTGCCTGTGCTGCAATTACAGAATTGTGGCCAACTTCTACATTATGGGCCACCTGAATGAGGTTGTCGAGCTTTGCCCCGGCTTTTATTACAGTAGATCCAATAGTAGCCCTGTCTATAGTTGCATTGGCTCCTATTTCTACATTGTCTTCAATAACCACATTGCCAATTTGTGGTACTTTTTTAAATGTTCCGTCGGCCTGTGGTGCAAAACCAAAGCCATCGCTGCCAATGACGGTACCGGCATGTACCGTTACATTTTTCCCCAACACACAATCTCTTAAAATTTTTACACCCGGGTGAATGATACAGTTGTCTGCAATAGTTACTCCATTGCCTATAAAGCAATTTGGAAATACTTTTACATTGTTACCCAGTTTTACTTGCTCACCCAGGTAGGTAAATGCTCCTATAAATACATTCTCACCGAGGCTGGCAGTTTTGTGAATATATGAGGGATCTTCAATTCCGTTCATTTGCTGCGTACGCAATTGCTGATAGGTATCTAATAAACTGGCAAAAGCGCTATAAGCATCTTTTACTCTTAGCAAAGTGGCATCTACAGGTTTTTCCAGGTGAAGACTTTCATTAATAATAATAACAGAAGCTTTTGTGCAGTACAAATACTCTTCGTATTTAGGGTTGGCTAAAAATGCCAATTGCCCTTGCCGGGCTTCTTCTATTTTACCAAAAGACGATACCGAAACAGTACCATCTCCTTCGATGGTTGCATTAATTATTGTGGCAATTTGTGCCGCAGTGAATTGCATGTTTTTTTTACTTTTTACTGTTAGCCGCTAACTGTTATTTTCCTTATAAAACATTAACCATTTTGAAAAATGGTTAATCAAGTAAAACTAATAGCTATCGTAAGTAACAAATGTAATATTTTTTAATCTTGTGTTGCATGTTTTCGTTAATCAATGCATGATCAACTTCTGAAATATCCTTCACTTTTCCATCTTTGAACCAAATAAATATATGTTCGTTTTCAAAATTATAGGTGCTGCTGCTGGCTTCGCCTGTAAAAACAAGCCATTGGGCATCTTCAATACTTATTGACAATCTATTTGCTATTTCCGTTGCTTTTTCTGCAACTATGGTGCCATCAAAAGGATGAGCAGCGTATTTAACTTTTAGTAGTACCCTGTCAATTATTCCCCTACAAAGTATGGCCAATACTTTATCGGGGTGATGGCTCCAGTGCTTAATGGCAACCAGCACATCATAATCGTCTATACTGCAAAACTGTTCCAGGCTTACATTTTCCAATGGTAGGTTTATAAAGCTATTCAAAGGTTCGTGGCAGGTTGCCCCTATTTGTTTGGCTCTTTTAATAATGCGGCGTAGCATTTGCTCGGCACTTACAACTGTTTTATGCAGGTACACCTGCCAATACATTAACCTTCGTGCTACCAAAAACTTTTCAATTGAGTAAATGCCTTTCTCTTCTATCATTAACTCGCCATTATGAACGGTGAGCATTTTTAAAATTCTATCGTACCCAATGGCACCTTCAATTACCCCTGTAAAAAAACTATCACGGGTTAAATAATCCATTCTATCCACATCTAACTGGCCACTTACCAATTGATGCAAAAACTTTTTAGAATAGGCATTGGTAAAAATATCAATGGCCATTTGCAACTTTCCATCAAATTGCTTGTTGAGGTCTTTGATAATGAGTAGCGAAATGTCTTCATGGTGCATTCCTTCGGCAAGTACATGTTCCAATGCATGAGAAAAGGGCCCGTGGCCAATATCGTGAAGCAGTATGGCAATTTTTGCAGCTTGTTGTTCTTCGGCAGTAATTTCAATAGCCTTGCTACATAGCTCCTGCAAAGCAAGCCTCATTAAATGGTAAGCTCCCAAAGAGTGATGCAACCTGGTATGCACAGCACCCGGATAAACCAAATGTGCCATGGCCATTTGATGTATTCTTCGAAGGCGCTGGTAATATGGATGAGCAATTAATTGAAGTATAAGTTCATCATCAATTGTGATAAAGCCATAAACCGGATCGTTGATAATTTTATGAAAACGCATGAAGCATTAAATCTATTATTGTTAAATCTAATTAAAAGTGAAACAAAGCTAAGGATGACAAATTTAAAAAGGTAAATTTGTTAGATACTGTTTTCTCGTTTTTCGTTGGGCGTTGGATATGATGTACTAATCAATTAAACTGCAGAACCATTAATAAACATATGAGCATAGCAAAAATTCTTTGGGTTGATGATGAAATAGACAGTTTGCAATCGCAAATAATGTTTTTAGAAAATAAAGGATATTCCGTAGATACCAAAACCAACGGTTTTGATGCTGTGGAATATGTGAAAGATAATATTGTGGATGTGGTACTAATGGATGAAAGCATGCCCGGCATTACAGGCTTGCAGGTGTTGCAGCAATTAAAAGAAATAAACAGCACATTGCCGGTGGTATTGATTACAAAAAACGAGGCTGAAAATATAATGGACGAGGCTATTGGAAGCCAAATAACCGATTACCTTATAAAGCCGGTAAACCCCAACCAGGTTTGGCTAAGCCTTAAAAAGATTATAGACAACAAAAGGCTGGTGGCTGAAAAAACAACCAGCGCATATCAACAGGAATTTCGTAATCTATTTATGGCGTTGAACAATAATCCCGATTACAACGAATGGATGAACCTTTATAAAAAATTGGTGTATTGGGAATTGGAAATGAAAAAAAGCGACAGCCCCGAAATGCAGGAAGTTTTTTCTACCCAGAAGCAGGAAGCTAATACAGAGTTTTTTAAATACGTTTCAAAAAATTATGCAGGCTGGGTTTCGCCTAAAGGCATGGAAGCTCCAATAATGAGCCACAATCTTATGAAGTTTAAAGTGCTGCCTCATTTAGAAAAAGGAGTGCCTTTGTTTTTTGTATTAATTGACAACCTGCGTTTCGACCAATGGCGTGCTATTCAACCCATATTTGCCGGTAGTTTTCGAATTTTAGAAGAAGAAAGTTTTTATGCTATACTTCCCACAGCAACGCAGTATGCACGCAATGCAATTTTTGCAGGCTTATTGCCCATTGAAATTGAAAAACAATTTCCAACCCTTTGGAAAAATGATGATGACGAAGGTGGAAAAAATTTGCATGAAGAAGATTTCTTGAGAGCTCAATTAAAAAGAGCGGGCAAAGGCGATCTTAAAATTTCATTCACCAAAATAACCAACAATAACGATGGACAAAAAATGGTGGACAATATGCACAATCTCATGCAAAACGACCTGAATGTAATCGTATATAATTTTGTGGATATGCTAAGCCATGCCCGAACCGAAATGGAAGTATTGAAAGAATTAGCGGGAGACGAAACCAGTTACCGCAGCATTACTCAAAGCTGGTTTGAACACAGCCCACTTCACCAGGCATTAAAAAAAGTTGCCGATAAAAATGTGAACCTTGTAGTGGCAACCGACCATGGCAGCACCCGGGTAAAAACTCCCGTTAAAGTTATTGGCGACAAGCAAACAACCAGCAATCTACGCTACAAGCATGGAAGAAATTTAAACTATGAACCAAAAGATGTACTGGCTTTTAAAGATCCCAAAGATGCCGGGTTGCCGGCACCTAATGTAAACAGCAGCTTCATTTTTGCTAAAGAAGATTTGTTTTTGTGCTATCCAAACAACTACAATCATTTTGTAAACTATTATCGTAATACGTTTCAGCATGGAGGTGTGAGCCTTGAAGAAATGATAGTACCTGTTATAAGGATGAGTAGCAAATAATTCGGCATCCAACAAACCCTGCTTCGGTAGCGCAAAAATTTATTCCACAACTTGTGGAGAATGTTTTTTTGCAATAACCTACTATTGATAGAAGTTGCAGTTAGTTAAAATTAAAAAAGACTCTTAAAGGGTTTTACTTATGAAGTTTACTCAAAACACATTAGACAAAATTGAAAGAATAGTTGAAGAAAGCGGCTATGTAATTCGGTATGAAAGGGGCAACTTTCAAAGTGGGTACTGCATACTGCAGGCAAAAAAAGTGGTTGTATTGAACAAGTTTTTACAAACCGAAGGCCGCATCAACACTGTTATAGATTTGCTGCCGCAATTAGACATTAATTTTGATGCACTTACATTGGAGAGTCAAAAACTTTATCACGAGTTACAAGCCGTAGCGGTAGAAAACTAAATAGTTAATTTACCATTATACAAAGGAGCTTCATTTTTGGAGCTCTTTTTTTATTAATTACCCAACAGCAAACATTTTTATATTTGTAAAAAATAAAATCATGACCATTTTTTCTAAAATAATTTCCGGCGAAATACCTTCTTACAAAATAGCCGAAAACGATTTTTTTCTTGCTTTTTTGGATGTGTTTCCATTGGTGAAAGGGCACGTATTGGTAGTGCCAAAAATTGAAGTTGATAAAATTTTTGATTTAAGTAACGAATACCTTTCACAAATGCTTGTATTTGCTAAGCCTATTGCCAAAGCCATTGAAAAAACGATGGATTGCAAACGCTGTGGCATAAGCGTAGTAGGGCTTGAGGTACCCCATGCACATATGCATTTATTGCCTATTAATACTGCCAACGATTTAAACTTTACACAAGCAAAAATTGAAGTTGACAAAGAAGAAATGTTGGCAATTCAACAGTGCATCATTCAAAATTTATAAACCTATTATTCTACAACTCGGCATTATGAAAAAAAATTTCGCTCTTCTTATTCTCCTTGTTGCAGGCTTTTCAAGCTCTGCTCAACTTACAGCCACACAAATAGACAGCCTGGTTACTGCTACTTTAAAAAGATTTGATGTGCCGGGCATTGCAGTAGGCATTGTTAAAGATGGCAACCTTATTCATGCAAAAGGTTATGGTGTTCGCTCGCTCAAAAATAATTTACCGGTTGATGAAAATACGTTGTTTGGTATTGCCAGCAATAGCAAAGCATTTACCTGTATGGCACTGGCACAATTGGTTGATGAAAAAAAGCTAAAATGGACCGATAAAGTGCGAAGCATACTTCCCGAGTTTACTATGCCAGATGCTTATGTGGCAGAGGAATTTAATATTAAAGATTTATTGGTGCATAGAAGTGGCCTGGGCCTCGGCGCCGGCGACCTTATGTTTTTTCCCGAAGGCGGCAACTTTACCGTAACGGATATAATGAAGAACTTAAAACACTTTAAACCCGAATCGAGTTTTAGAACCGAATTTCAATACGACAACAGCTTGTATATTATTGCAGGAGAAATAATAAAAAGAGTAAGTGGTTTAAGTTGGGAAGAATATATAGAACAAAAATTATTGACTCCACTGGGAATGATGAATAGTAAAGCATCGTATAACCGGGTACCTGCAAACGCTAATATTATTGATGCACATGTGCCCATAAATGGTAAAGTAGAAGCTATCCCACACGACTGGAGCGAACTTGCAAATCCGGCAGGCGGCATTATGAGCAATGTAAGCGACTTAAGCAAATGGTTAATTGCACTCATGAATAATGCTACCTTACCCAACGGAAAAAAAATGGTATCTGTAGAACAGCTCAATGATATTTGGAACATACAAACGGTAATACCTACCACAAGAGCGGCTCCATACTTTAGCAACTTTGCCGGCTATGGACTGGGCTGGTTTATAAATGATGTAAATGGACAAAAACAAGTAGGCCATACCGGTGGATTGCTGGGAACAGTAACGCAAATAACCATACTCCCTCATTTAAACTTGGGTATTATAGTTTTAACCAATCAGCAACAGGGTGTTGCCTTTAATACTATTAGCAATACCATTAAAGATGCTTATCTTAAAAATGAACAAAGAAATTGGTTGAAAATTTATGGGGAAAGATTTGATCGCAACAATACATCTTACAAAAATATTTCCGACAGCATTTACAAATTAGTGGCAGCAGCGCAAAAATCAACCACGCTCAATAAAAAAGAAAATATTTTAGGCCAATATAATGATGCCTGGTTTGGCAAAGCAACCATTTATGAACAAAACGCAAAACTCAGAATGAATTTTGAACGCTCACCCAAACTTAAGGGCGAAGTATTGCCACTCAATTTTAATACCTATGTGGTAAAATGGGATGATAGAAGCTTAGATGCCGATGCCTATTTGAATTTTACTTTTAACACAGCATCCAAATCTGTATCATTTAGTATGGCGCCAATTTCTCCCATTACCGATTTTAGTTTCGATTTTCAGGATTTAAATTATCAACGAGTAGATTAATAGGTTAACCTTTTATCCTTTGAGGATTCTTTCGAATAAATGCTTCCCAATTATTTTCTGAATTGCCGGAGGTTTTAATTACAGCACTTTGCTGATAGTAATGACAAACCGCTACCGACAAAGCATCGGTAGCATCGTAATACTGAGGCTGGTTGCTAATTTCAATCATCCGGTGAAGCATTTTCATTACCTGTTCTTTACTTGCATTACCATTGCCGGTAATAGCCTGCTTTACTTTTTTGGGCGAATATTCGCATACCGGTAATCTGGCTTGCATGGCTGCTGCAATTGCCACTCCCTGTGCCCGGCCTAACTTTAACATGCTTTGCACGTTTTTACCAAAAAAAGGGGCTTCAATGGCAAAACTTTGAGGCTTGAATTTTTGAATAAGTTCTGTAACGGTTAAATGAATTTTTTCTAAGCGTTGGTATGCGTCTAACTTGGGTGACAGTTTTAAAACACCCATATCTACCAGCGATAATTTATTTTGATGAACTGCTATTAAGCCATATCCCATAATAACGGTTCCGGGATCGATGCCTAAAATGATTTTTGGTTTGTTATACAAGTGCAGCCTATTTTTACGAAAATAATTTTTTAGCTGAACAAAAATATTAAAATAATAATCAACTACCTGCTTGCGCCTGTACTCTTTGTGCTGCTTGGCATAAGCTTATACAAGCAAATAATTGCACAACCCGACCTTGAGGAGCGATGGGGCCAAATTCAACAAAGCTGGCACCAGGGTTTGTTTTGGGTTTCTATATTATTAATGTTTGCAAACTGGGGAGTAGAAGCATGGAAATGGCGCATTCAACTGGCACCACTTGAAAAAATATCTTTTTTAAAAGCATTTAAAAGTGTAATGGCAGGATGCAGTATTACCATGCTTACGCCCAACCGTGTGGGTGAGTTTGGCGGAAGAATATTGTATGTGCAGGAAAAGTACCGTTTAAGAGCCATCACTCTTACAATACTGGGAAGCATTAGCCAGTTTTTAGTTACCCTCATTATGGGCTCCCTTGGATTATTGATAATGAAATTTTATTCGGGTCAGCATTCAGAAATTTTTAAAACAATTCCCGGCCTTATAAGCAACAGTTTATTGATTGCCTCTGTCCTTATAACCATATTTACTTTAATGTTTTATTTAAGAATAGGATGGTTAATTCATTTATTGGAGCGGGTAAATTTTCTTAGTAAAGCGTTAAAGTATGTTAAACTGCTGGAAAACTTTACGGCTAAACAATTGTTAACAATTTTAATATTATCGTTTGTTAGGTACCTCATATTTATATTGCAATATATATTGTTGTTAGATGTGTTGGGAGTGGAAGTGAGCTACCAGCTTAGCTTTTGGCTATTAACTATATTCTATTTGATAATGGCTATGGCTCCTACCATTGGTTTTACCGAACTACCGGTGAGGGCAACTGCAAGTGTGGAATTATTTAAACTATACAGCAGCAATATAGTCGGAATACAGGCCGCTGCTTTAGGCATTTGGATAATTAACCTGGTAATACCGGCCATAATTGGTAGTCTATTAATATTTGGAATAAAAATTACAAAAGACGATGCATAGATTCTTTAGAAGTTTTTTAGTTGTATTTGTAATAACAGCAATAAGCTTTGTACCTGCACAAACCACCCCTCAAGCCGATTTTTGCGGAATAAAAAATACAGCCTTTAAAGATGGGGAAGTAGTGGTGATGAAAGTTTATTACCGCTCCGTTGGTTATATCGGTGCCGGGGAAGCCACCTTTAGCACCAGGCTGGAGCGATACAATGGAAAGCCCGTTTACCATTTTGTAGGCGAAGGAAGAACCTATTCTTTTTTTGATAATTTTTTTAAAGTAAGAGACCGCTACGAAAGTTATGTAGATACTGCCACTATGCTTCCTGTAAAATTTATAAGAAATGTAGATGAAGGCGGGCATAAACGGTACAATAATGTAACCTTTAATCAAACAGCCAATACTGCTGTAAGTACAAAGGGGGTTTATAAAATTACCGATTGCATGCAGGATGTAGTAAGTGCTATGTATTATGCAAGAAATATTGATTTCAATAAACATAAACCCGGCGACAAAATACCATTTGACATGTATTTAGATGATGAAATATTTCACCTTTACATTCGCTATATGGGAAAAGAAAAAATTAAAACCAAGTATGGAAAGTTCAATGCCATCAAAATAAAACCCCTGCTTGTAAAAGGTACCATCTTTGAAGGCGGAGAAAAAATGAATGCATGGATAAGCGACGACCAAAACCGTTTACTGTTGAGAGTTGAAAGCCCCATTTCGGTTGGCAGTGTGGTGGTAGATATGCATCAATACAGAGGGTTAAGGTATCCACTCACTTCTTTATTAAGCGTAAGATAAATGATGGCCGGCTAACAGATTTCCTTTTATTTTTGAAAAATTTCACACTTAAAAAAACTTTATGAAACTAACCCTACTAAAACAAATTGCTTTTCTATTCTTATTATTTATTTCTCCTTTTTTTGGTTATAGTCAATTAAGTGAGAAAATTCATTTTCAAACAGATAAGGATATTTATTTGCCCGGTGAAACTGTTTGGTTTAAATGCTTTGTATTTTTCGCCAATAAACCATCCACTGCAAGCACCAATATTGTAATAGGGATTTATGGCAATGATGGATTGTTAATTCAAAAGAAAAAATTTCCTTTAATAGATGGCACTTGCGCCGGCGAATTTGTATTGCCAGATAGTATTAATAGTTCTTACTTAAGGCTGATGGCTAAAACCATTAACAGCATTAACCCTTTTCAAAAAACAGTGGCCATATATAGACCCGGCAAAGCTATTGAAATTCCGTACCAGGAAGGCAGCAATGAAATGAGTGTGAATATTCTATCCGAAAACACAACTGTAGCCCCATCAATAAACAATCATTTTTTATTGTATGCCCAAAGAAATGGCAAAGGCGAAGAAATAGTGGCAGGTATTTACAATCAACAGCACCTGTTTGTTGATTCTGTTTTTACCAATCAATATGGCTATGCCAATTTTCAACTTACTCCAAAGCCCGGCGAACATTATTATGCCGAATGGAAAAATGATAAAGGAATATCACATAAAACAGAACTACCCCAAGTAGGTTCACAATACATTTCCTTACATTCTGAGCAATCAAAAAATTTACTTTATTATAATATTCAAATTGCCAACAACTGGGTCGATAATGAAACGCTAACTGTTCAATTAATTAATGGTATGGATACCTTATACAAGGCATCTATTCAAACAAAATCACAGAAACAAATTACCGGTTCCATCCCATTAGACTCTTTGCAAAAGGGGCTGGCATATTTGCAATTATTAAACAACAGCAACCAACTTTTACAGCAAAAGCCAGTATTGCTTCAGTCGCCAAAATTTTTACCGGTTATACGGCATACAGGCAAATCATTTTCACCAAAAGGAAAAAATATTGTTGAAATTTCTTCCACCGATTTGGCCGTTTACGACCTTTCATTGTCTATTACAGATATTCAGTTTTCGAGTAATGAATATAATCATTCGATTTACGACGATTTGTGGTCGGCAAAAGCAAACGGTTTTGAGTTATACAATGCACTATCACTCAACGAATCTAAATACATTCAAAATGTAATAAGTGCTTTCAGCAATTTGAGGATAATTGCTCCTGCAAAACAAAAACAGGATAACTATTTGCAATGGAATATAGAACAAAAGGATCATTCACCCCTTCCTAACGCAGCAATAGCCAGTATTATTTTGGCAGATAAACAAGGTAAAAAACAATTCCTAAGTCTTGCCCCTGAAAATGAATATATCTTTAGCTTGCAAAATGTGTTACTGTTCGACTCCGCAAAACTTTACTATTCCATTTTGAATAGCAAGCCAACAACAGAAAAATTGAAGATCTCATCTACCGGAGTTCAAATTGATATTCCTGAAAAAATTGCTGCATTGCCAACAAAATTGGTAGATCAAAACTTTTCATCCAATAACAACTCAGTTAAACTACCCTATTCATTACCAAATGAAAACTACATTAAAAAGCCTACGCTGTTTAATGATGTGCAAACCATGCAGGCTGTTGTGGTAAACTCAAAAAAGGTAAACCCTGTTACAAAAAGATTAATTGAACTTGAAGACAGATATACCAGCGGCTTGAGTAAAGGAATGGCAAGAGGCTATCAATTGAATGTAATAGACGACCCCAATGCAGAAATGGCGGTGGATTTGTTTAGTTTTTTATCAACCAGGCTTGGCATGTTTATAAGAGGGCAACTTGGTTCAAGGGCACTTGAGTTTATGAGAGGTGCTACTTCGGGTGATGCTGCAATACCTGTTTTATTTGTTGATGACACAGAATCATCCTGGGATATTTTAGAAAGATACCAGGCTAAAGATTTAGCTTATGTTAAAGCCATACCCGGCATTGTGATTACACCTACCGGCACTTCTACAAGTGGCGTTCTATATGTTTATACCCGTAAAGGGAAAGACATAAAAGGAAACGAAAATGTAGGAATGGTAGCTGTTAAAGTTAAAGGTTACGATAGCAGCAAAGAATTTACATTGCCCAATTACAATGATGATAACTCAATAAAACAAACCGATTACCGATCTACTTTATACTGGAATCCATTCATCAATACAGAGGGCGGCAACACTGTAAAAATTGAATATTTCAACAATGATATTTCAACAAGGCATTTACTGGTTTTAAAAGGCTTTGATGCTGATGGTTTTCCTTTTGAAATAAGGCAAATATTGGAGTAACTATATTTCACTTAGTTTGAAACTATCTTTTACCCGAATACCTTTTTCTGTTTGTTGTAGCGTGCAACATTCTATTTGTGGGTCATGCTCAAAAAATAAAACAAAATCGTTTTGCTGTGCTTCTATTAAAAAATGTTTCTTTTCATTTAAAGTAGTAAGCGGAAACATATCGTAAGCCATTACATAAGGAATGGGAATATGACCGGTAGAAGGCAATAAGTCGGCCATATACACAATTGTTTTTCCTTTGTATTTAATTTCGGGCAGCATCATTGCATCGGTATGGCCAAATGCCTGCCTTATTGCAATACCTTGTGGAAATTCGTTTTGATGTGTTTCAATAAACTTTAGTTGGCCGCTTTGCTGAATGGGTAAAATATTTTCTTTTAAAAAAGATGCTTTTTCTCTTTCGTTTGGTTCAGTAGCCCATTTCCAATGACGTTGATTGCTCCAAAAATTTGCATTTTTAAAAGCAGGAACCAGTTGTTCACCATCTCTCACAATGCTGCCGCCGCAGTGGTCAAAATGTAAATGCGTTAAAAGAACATCGGTAATATCGTTCCTATGAAAACCATGTGCTGCTAAAGATTTATCTAAGCTATCATCGCCATGCATATAATAGTGGCCAAAAAATTTGGCGTCTTGTTTATCGCCCATTCCATTATCAACCAAAATTAACCTATTGCCATCTTCAATCAATAAACAGCGCAAAGCCCAACTACACATATTGTTTTCATCTGCCGGGTTTATTTTATGCCATATACTTTTGGGTACTACACCAAACATAGCACCGCCGTCTAATTTAAAATAGCCTGTATTAATTGAATATAAGTTCATACTATAAAGTTACGATTGATTTTTTTGCCCGTACCGGGCATAAATTAAAAATAGCAAACCAAGGCTAAAGAAAACTATTAACGACAATACAGAGGTTCTCATATCTACTCGCTCTTCAATGTAAGCAAATGTGGTAAGCCCAATTACAATGGCAATTTTTTCGGTAATATCGTAAAAGCTAAAAAAGGAAGCAGTGTCATTTGTTTCGGGCATTAACTTGCTAAAAGTAGAGCGACTAAGCGATTGAATGCCGCCCATCACCAGGCCTACTATAATGGCTAAAATATAAAAATCGGTAGCGGTTTTCATAAAGTAGCCATAAATACAAATTGCCACCCAAAGAATAATAACGCCCATTAACACCCGGAGATTTCCAAATAGCTTTGGCAAACGGGAAAGTACAATAGCTCCCGGTATTGCTACTAACTGTATTAATACCACTGTAACTATTAAATTAGTAGATGGAAGGTTTAAAACTTTGCTTCCAAAATTACTTGCCACCAGCATTACCGTTTGCACGCCCATATTGTAAAAAAAGAAAGCCGCCAAAAACCGGCGCATCACCTTCATGGTTCGTACCTGTGAAAACACTTTTTTCAATTCAATAAAACCACCGGTAAACGCACTTATTTTAAAAGCTTCTTCATTAGCAGGTTTCGATTTGGGCAATCGCTTAAAAGGAATTTGTGCAAAGCCAATCCACCAAATGCCTACTAATAAAAATGTAAGCCTTACGGCATCGCCTTCAGAATTTAAAAAAGGAATTTCTTTATGAAACACTACTAATAAAAACCCTACAATTTGCATTATCACACTACCAATATATCCAAATGAAAAGCCACGGGCACTAATGCGGTCTCTGTCTTCCACAGCGGCAATATCGGGCAGGTAAGAATTATAAAAAACAAGGCTACCGTAAAAGCCAATGGCTGCAAACATCATTGCTATTACGCCAAATGAAAAACTGTCCTTTGTAAAAAAATACAAACTACTGCATGCAAGCGCACCCATGTAACAGAAAAACTGCATATACCTTTTTTTATTCCCCCTTGCATCGGCTATAGAAGTAAGTATAGGTAAAATAAAAGCTACTATTAAATATGCAGCAGCTAACGTATAATTATACAAAGCTGTATTCACAAAATGCCTGCCAGCAAATGGAACCACTCCATTAAACGGTGCTGCTTTTGTAATCTCTGTATAATAGATAGGAAAAAATGTGGTAGTAATTACCAGGTTGTAAACAGAGTTGGCCCAATCGTACATAGCCCATCCGTTTAATACTTTTTTGGGAGCAGTTTGCATGGTTTATAGTGAAAATAAAAATGGAATATACAGCATTTATTCCATAGGGCATTAAGCGGCAAGATATCCTGTTTTGAGAAGGATGAGTAAAGCAATGCCCACTACAATGCGATATATACCCCAAATGCGAAAGCCATGTTTGCTTAAAAAACCAATAAAAAATTTGATGGCAAGCATGGCAACTACAAAAGCCAGCACATTGCCAATACTCAATAATTTTATTTCTTCGGTTGTAAATCCTCCGGCTTCTTTGTAATGTTTTAATAATTTATAACCGGTTGCTGCCAACATGGTAGGCACGGCTAAGAAAAACGAAAACTCTGCTGCGGCATTTCGAGTGAGTTTCTGTTGCATACCACCAATAATAGAGGAAGCACTACGGCTCATTCCCGGAATTAAAGCAAGGCATTGCCAGCAACCAATGATAAATGATTGTACAAATGAAACATTTTTTTCACTGTCAACAGTTGGGTTTTTAAAAACACTGTCAATAAATAATAAAACAATACCTCCACCTAAAAGTGCCCAAGCCACGGTTTGAGTACTTTCCAGCATAGCATCAATTTTATCGCCTAATAAAAACCCCAATACCATTGCGGGAATTACACCTACCAGTAGTTTTAAGTAGAAACGAATATTTTTAAAATCGAAAAATTTTTTATGATACAAAACCACTACCGCCAATATGGCTCCCAACTGAATGGCCACCGTAAACATTTTGGTGAATTCATTATCGGGTACACCCATTAGCTTGTTGGTAATTATCATGTGCCCGGTTGAAGAAACCGGGATAAATTCTGTAAGCCCTTCTACAATTGCTGTAACTATTGCCTGGAAAATATTCATGGTAAATTATACTGGGTCAAAAAAAAATGCGCTTTAGCAGCGCAAATATTTTAAATAATTTTTTAGAATTACTGAACAGATTTTGGTTTTTTCATAATGGCAATAATTTCTATTACAAAACCGGTAATAATTAAAATGGGTGCCACGGTAATCCTGGTAGTGCTGTACACTTCGTCTTTATTAAAAACATTGGGGTCGGCGCTTTTACCACCGGCCATTAAAAAAAAGCCTATTGCCAATACTACCAAACCAATAAGCATCCATATATAATTTTCTTTCCCAAACAATTCGGTGTTTTGGCTTTTTTGTGTTTTAGTGGAAGCAGTTTCTTTTGTAGTTGCCATAATTGAAATATAAGGTTTGCAAGATAGGGGAATTTTTAGTACAGAAATCTTAAACAAGGTTAACACTTACTAAATCATTACACCCATTGGAGAAAAAAAATAGCACTAATTAAAGTTTTATCTCTTCATCGTTTTCGTCAAAAAAACGGAATTCTGTGAGGTGATAAGCACTATTGGGTTTTACCTTAATTTTTTGTTTGTATTTCCAACTCCACTTAAAACGGCGGCTGGGGAAGCCGGCAGTAAGGTAAGTAAATAAAATGGGGTGAACCTCTATGGTTAATCCCTTGTGCTTTTGCATAATAAGGTAGCTTAAGTTTTTTGCTATCTCATCTTCCAAAACAAGTGTGGACGAAATTTTTCCGGTACCCTCACAGCTCGGACAAACCTCGCTGGTATTAATCTTCATTTCGGGCTTCATGCGCTGGCGGGTAATTTGCATTAAGCCAAACTTGGTAATGGGCAGCACTGCATGTTTTGCCCTGTCAACCTTCATAAACTGATCCATGGCATCGGTCAGTTTCTTTTTATTATCGGGCAATTTCATGTCGATGAAATCTACTACAATAATACCTCCTAAATCTCTCAACCTAAGTTGGCGTGCAATTTCTTCTGCCGCTTCCAGGTTGGTTTCTAATGCGTTTTGTTCCTGGTTATTGCTTACACTTTTATAACCACTGTTTACATCAATTACATGCAGGGCTTCGGTATGTTCAATTATTAAATAAGCACCACTTGGCAGGTTAACGGTTTTTCCAAAGGAGCCCTTCACTTGTTTTGTAATACCATAGCTGTCGAAAATGCTTTGGCCATTGTTATAATAAGAAACAATATCAGTCTTGTCCGGGGCAATTCGTTGCAGGTAAGTTTTGGTATCGCTAAAAATATTTTTATCGTTTACCACTATTCTGTTGAAATCTGCATTAAGCAAATCTCTCAACATACTGGTTGTTTTGCCTTGCTCGCTTAAAATTTTAGTAGGAGCTTCAGCATTTTTTAAATTTTGCTGAATTGTTTTCCAGGTGGCTTCTAAGGCCAATAAATCTTCGTGCAATTCGGCAGTATGCTTTCCCTCTGCAGCCGTTCTCACAATTACGCCCAGGTTTTTGGGCTTGATGGCTTCAATAATTTTTTGAAGCCGTTTGCGCTCATCGCCGGAATGAATTTTTCGGCTAACCGCTACAATATCATTAAAAGGAGTAACTACTACAAACCTTCCCGGCAACGACAATTCGCAACTGAGGCGTGGCCCTTTGGCTGCAATTGGCTCTTTCAATATTTGAACAAGAATATTGGGTTTGCCATTTAGCACCTCTGTAATTTTCCCCGTTTTTATAATTTCGGGTTCTACTTTAAATGAAGAGAATTCAAATGGAACTTCGCCATTATCATTAATGGCCTGGTTGGTAAATTTGAGAATTGACCTTACATAAGGGCTAAGGTCGGTGTAGTGAAGAAATGCGTCTTTTTCGAACCCCACTTCTACAAATGCAGCATTCAATCCCGGAATTAATTTTTTAACCCTGCCCAGGTATAGGTCGCCCACAGCAAAGTTGGCATCAGCTTTTTCGCTGTGTAACTCTACTAATTTTTTATCTTCCAGCAGGGCAATTTCTACTCCCTGAGACTGGGCATTAATAATTAATTCCTTGGTCAAAGCATAAAGTATTTTCCGGAACCGAAGGCTTATTGAGTAAATAGCGAATAAGCCAAATACATACGCACACTGCTTTATAAGCAGCTATGCATTTATATTTTACAATGGTTGTATGAAGCAATGAGTGCCCCGAAAAAATCGGGGCACCATTATAAAAAGAAATTATTTCTTTTTATGACGGTTCTTTCTCAAACGTTTTTTACGCTTATGAGTTGCTATTTTATGACGTTTTCTTTTTTTACCACAAGGCATGATAAATAATTTTTGATTTAAAAAATAAATTAAAATATGTTGTTTTTCTTACTATCTATTTTATAGCAGCTATGCGTTCATCTACCTCTTTGCTATATGCCGGATTGTTGATGAGTCGCTTACTTATATTATACCATTTTACAGCATTGGCTTTATCACCAATAGCAGCATAAGTATCTGCCAAAAACGCAATTGCTTCCACATTATCGGGCTGTGCTGTAACCACTTTGCTGAAACGCTCAATGGCTTTATCGTATTGCCCCGATACAAATCCACCTACACCCAGCACAAACTGTGCTTTCATGTTGGTAGAATCTTTGCGTACCACCTTCAATAACTCCTGTATTCCCTGCATAGCTGCACTACCATCCACACTTCCTCTTCCCTTTCCGAACACATAGCTACTTCCCAGGCCTATCCTCAATTCGTCATTATCAGGATTAATCGTAATTGCTTTTTCAAATAACTCAATGGCACTGTTGGCCATCCACTCTATTTTAGCTTCATCATGTTCGCCTCTAAGGTTATCTAAAAATAAATGGGCAGCAAAGGTGAGGTTTTTTTCTGAATTATCCAACTTAGCAGCTTCGGAAATATAATACGCATAAGGCTCCGGCAGTTTAGCACTGTCTTTCCAAAAATTTGCAAGAGAATTATATTGCTTAATTTTTTGAGCGGGTATATCGCCACGGGTAATATTATTTTCCAACTCCTTTACAATTAAGGACTGGGCAATAGGCAATTTAGATTCTGCACTATCAATAAAATGATGAATATCAAAACTTTGAAGTTTACTCTTTATTTCAGCTACGGGCAACTCTTTTTTAAGGATGCTGGTTTTGCCGAAAAAAAATAAAAGTGCCAAAGCTACACAGCCGGCAACAACTAAAATGATAGGTTTATTCACGCTTCTGTACTTAAGTGAGGCGCAAAGTTACAACTAACCATCGTTTTCATCCTCCAGTTTGGGAGCTTCTTTAATATTTTCACTGGTTTTTATTTCTTGTACAAACTCTTTAGCAGGTTTAAAGGCAGGGATATAATGCTCGGGGATTGAAACGGCAATATTTTTTTTGATGTTTCGGCCAATTTTTGCTGCCCTTTTCTTTATAATGAAGCTTCCAAAACCCCTGATATAAAGGTTTTCACCACTGGCAAGCGTTGCTTTAATTTCTTTAAACATAGTTTCAAGCGTTACCAAAACATCTACTTTTGGGATGCCGGTTTTGTCTGAAATTTTGTTGATAAGGTCGGCCTTTCTCATATAAAAAGAATTTAAGACTACAATTTAAGAAGTTATTTCTAAAATACAAAAGTAATTTAGTGATAATCAATAGGTTTGTACATATCATATTTATATATTCATGTTTAAACAACAAGAAGGAGATTTTTTTACCTCAATCTTAATGAACTGGCATTTAAATGTCAATAAAAGAAAAATGCCCTGGAAAGGCGAAAAAGATCCTTACAAGATTTGGCTGAGCGAAATAATATTGCAACAAACCAGGGTTGAACAAGGCTGGGAATATTATGAAAGGTTTATTAAAAAATATCCCAACATTCAAAAATTGGCAAAAGCAAAACAGGATGATGTCTTTAAATTATGGGAAGGGCTAGGCTATTATAGCCGTTGCAAAAACCTGCATCATACTGCCCAACATATATCATTTGAATTAAACGGATATTTCCCCACTACTTATGATACTATTCTAAATCTAAAAGGTGTAGGCCCGTATACAGCTTCGGCCATTGCATCCTTTGCCTTTAACCTTCCTTATGCCGTGGTTGATGGAAATGTAACTCGTGTGCTCGCTCGATTTTTTGGCATCAATAAAGCAGTTGATACTACAGAGGGCAAAAAGCATTTTTCGCAGCTAGCACAACATTTATTGCACAAAACAAAACCCGCACTTTACAACCAGGCAATAATGGATTTTGGTGCAACTGTTTGTAAACCGCAATTACCCTTGTGTGCTATCTGTCCTTTTCAAAGCCACTGTTTTGCGTTTAAAAAGAATAATGTGACTAATCTTCCGGTAAAAGAAAAAAGTATAATAAAAAAAAATCGTTGGTTTTATTTTTTAGTAATTACAACCGGCAAACATGTTTTTATTAAGAAAAGAGAAAACAAAGATATATGGCAGCATCTCTACGAGTTTGTGCTACTGGAAAGGTCACATAAAACCAATACAGTTTCATTATTAACTGATCCAGATTTTAAAACATTGCTCCATGCCCAGCCAAAACCATTGGCTGTTTCAACAGAATATAAACAATTACTCACGCATCAAACAATACATGCTTACTTTTTAAAATTTCAAATAAACAATAAAAAGGATTTGCAAGGTTTTGAAAAATTTTCAATAGACAAATTAAAAACCATCGCTTTCCCTAAACTCATAAACAACTATTTAAAAGACATTGGTTGGAAATAGCCGTTTAAATGAAGCACATTTCAGCTAAAATTGTATCTTTAAATTCCTTAGAACAGCCAAAAGAATCAATAAGCAAACAGTAAATCAAAAAAACTATGAGAGGGGTAAACAGGGTAATGCTCATCGGAAATTTAGGAAAAGATCCCGATATTCAGTTTTTAGAAGGAAATATCGGCGTTGCTAAATTTTCGTTGGCTACTACAGAAACCTATAAAGACAGGAGCGGTAAACTAATTTCACAAACAGAATGGCATACGGTAGTACTTTGGCGTGGGCTGGCAGAGCTGGCTCAAAAATACCTTCACCGTGGGAGCCTGGTTTATATAGAAGGAAGGTTAAAAACACGTAGCTGGGAAGACAAAGACGGCAATAAAAAATTTGCCACCGAAATAGTGGGAGACAATCTCATTATGCTGGATAAACGTAATGAAGGAGGTTCTTCTCTACCCGGCTTCGATAACTTTGATGGCCCTTCGGGAGGGGAAACGGATATACCACCGGCTGCAGACGATGCTGGTCCGGAAAGATTACCATTTTAATTCAATATTTAAATCGGCAGCCTTTTAAAATTGCCGGCATTCGTTACTAAAAAAATATATTTTGGACTACCACTCGGTATTGGAAGCTAAAATGCTTTTTACTTTTTTAAACATTCTGAACCCTGCAACCACAGGCATAATGCTTTTTTTGGCTGTGCTGCTTTTTGTATTATCTTTTTTTATTGCAGGCTGCGAAGTGGCTTTTTTTTCATTAACTACAAAAGATATTAACCTGCTTAAAACAAAGCAGCAACCTTCTTTTCGCCGTATAGTTAGGCTTTTGGAAGAACCAAAAACCTTGCAGGCAACTATGCTTATTGCCAATGTTTTTGTAAATATTGGAGCTATACTCGTTTGTAATTTTTTACTTAACCAATTGCTCGAAAAACAAAATTTTTCTCCTGCATGGTTAATGTTACTTAAAATAGGCATCATCACTTTACTTATAGTTTTATTTGCCGAAGTGCTGCCAAAGGTTTGGGCGGCACATCATAAAGTTTGGTTTGCCTCCTCTTCATCATTAATTCTTGAAATATTCAATAGCATCTTTTATAGAGTAAGCAGGAGAATTGTAAACTTTACAGATAAAATTGAAAAAAGAATTGGCGATAAAGCCGACTCGATGCATGATAACAACCTCGATTATGTAATTGATCTTTTGCCTGAGCATGAAGCAAGCAATGAAGAAAAACAAATTTTAAAAGGAATTAGAAAATTTGGCGATACAGAAGTAAAGCAAATAATGCGTACACGAATGGATGTTAATGGAATTGAATACAACTGTAATTTTAAAGATGTAATTTCCAAAATTGAAGCACTGCATTACTCCCGATTACCGGTTTACAAAAACAACCTCGATGAAATTGTAGGAATGTTGCATACAAAAGATTTATTGCTGCATCTAAATGAAAACAACCAATTTGAATGGCAACCACTAATAAGGCCGGCATATTTTGTTCACGAACAAAAACTTATTGAAGACCTGATGCAGGATTTTAGAACTAAGCGCATTCACTTTGCGGTAGTAGTTGATGAGTTTGGCGGCACCAGCGGCATAGTTACCCTGGAAGACATTATGGAAGAAATAATTGGCGATATAAGAGACGAGTTTGATGACGAAGAAAGTATAAATAAAAAGTTAGACGACTTCAATTATATTTTTGAAGGCCGCTTTAGTATAAATGATGCATGCAAAGCAATGGGCTTACCTATTGATACTTTTGACAGTGTGCGGGGCGATAGCGATTCGGTTGCCGGCCTGGTACTGGAAATTGCCGGCGAGTTTCCTCAAATAAACACCGTATTAGTGAGCGGCGACTTTAGCTTTGTACCCCTTGAAATAAATAAAAATAGAATTGATAAGGTTAAAATAATTATTCAACAAAAAGCCGACTCCAACGCTTAGTAATGAACTTTATAAAATGCTTAAAATGTGTTGCTGCATTACTAATTGCAACTTCCTGCAACAGCACTTATACATCTAAAAAGAAAGGATATTTTAAAATAGATTTCCCCGAACGCAAATATGTATTGCTGGATGAACCATCGCTGCCATACAGCTTTGAATACCCTGCGTATGCAAAAATTGTAACCGACAGCACTTATTTTGATAGCAACCCCGAAAATCCTTTTTGGCGCAATATTGATTTCCCGCAATTTAATGCCAGAATATTTTTAAGCTATAAAGCCATTGGCGGAAAAGCTTTGTATAAAGTAAAAGAAGCAGATGGCTCTTATAAAGATTCTTTAGGTATTAATTATTTTGATGCGATGGTAAACGATGCCTTTAACCTAACCAATAAAAACGAATCCGTAGCCAGCTCTATTAAAGACAGTGTTTTTAAAAACCCAAATGGTATTACCGGCGTGTATTTTAAAGTAGGCGGTAATGCTGCTACGGCCAAGCAGTTTTTTTTAAGCGATACTACAAAAAATTTTATACGTGGTGCTCTTTACTTTAATACTTCCCCAAATGCCGACTCATTGCAGCCGGTGCAGGATTTTTTACAGGCAGATATCATTCATTTGATTAATACATTTAAGTGGAAAAATTAATAATTGAGAAATGTTTTGATTTGGAAATGAGTTGATTTGGAAATTTGGAAATGTATATAGAATATCAACAAAAGAGAACTAATATTTAATAGTCAATTTCCAAATTGCTGAATTTCCAAATTGCCAAATCTTCAAATTACCAAATTGCTGAATTGCCAAATTTTAAAATTAATTTTGCAGCATGATAGCCATTGACAATGTTTTAGTGAGCGACGAACTGGTAGAAGAAAAATTTGTATGCGACCTTACCGCATGCAAAGGTGCCTGCTGTGTAGATGGCGATGCTGGTGCTCCATTGGATAATAAAGAATTAAAAAACATTGATGCCGTTTTCAACAAAGTGCTTCCTTACCTCGATGATGAAAGCAAAGCAGAGCTAGAAAAACAAGGCCGATATGTGTATGATAAAGAGTTTGGCTGGGTAACACCCACTATAAACGGGGCTGTATGTGTTTATGCTATTAAAGAAAAAAGCGGATTAGTAAAATGTGGTATAGAGCAAGCTTATTTGGATGGAAAAGTAAAATGGAAAAAACCCATTAGCTGCCATTTGTTTCCGGTAATTGTAAAAAAAAGCAAAGATGGAATAACCGATTATGCCAACTATCGTCCAAGGGAAGACCATTGTAAAGCAGCCTGTACTCTTGGAAAAAAACTACAAGTTCCCGTATATCAATTTTTAAAAGAGCCTTTAATACATAGGTTTGGCATTGATTTTTATGAAGCACTCGACGCAACGGCTCAATACATGAAAGAACAAAAGAAAGAAAACAAAGTATGAGAATCCTAATCAGCATTTCAGCCCTTGCAGGTTTATTATTTATAAATGCCTGTTCGGTAAACAAAGCCAAAATAAACGATCAGCTAAAAAAATATTTCGATGCAAAAAATGTTGACGGCTGCTTTACTATGTTCAACAATAAAGATGGTTCGGTAATGGTGTACAATATGAAGATGGATACCATGCGTTTTACACCTGCTTCATCATTTAAAATTGTAAATTCTTTAATTGCATTGGAAACAGGTATAGCGCCCAACGACAGCCTGGTGATTCCCTGGGATGGCATAAAAAGAAACAGGGCCGAATGGAATAAAAACATGAACATGCGGGAAGCATTTAAAACAAGCAATGTGCCTTACTACCAGGAAATTGCCCGCCGTATAGGTGCCGATACCATGAAACGCTGGATTGACAGCCTGGGCTATGGCAATCAAAACATCAGCGGTCAAATAGATTCTTTTTGGCTCAACAATAGTTTAAAAATATCTCCCGATGAACAACTGGGTTTAATGAAGCGCCTGTATTTTGATCAGCTACCATTTCGCAAATCAACCATGGAAACGGTTCGAAATATGATGATACAGGAAGAAAACACTTTATATAAACTTAGCTATAAAACAGGTTGGGGTTTTGATGAACAAAAGAACAATATTGGATGGGTTGTAGGCTACATTGAAGAAAATAGGCACGTTTATTTCTTTGTAACACTTATTAAATCTCCTGAACCAACTATTGATATGGCAAAAGTGAGAATGGATATCACTAAAGACATATTAAAAGAACTGGGCTTTTTTCTGGGGAAAATGTAAACTATATTTTAACAGCAGCCCTGCCTTTAAGTATTTAACTTAGGGCAATTAAATTATGCTTCAGTTTCAATACAATTTATTGTTGGCAGTATTAGCCCTGGTGCCTCTGGCAATTATTATGTACTTTTTTGCCCGCAGTAAAAAGAAAAAATCCATCAAGGCTATTGGCGATTCTCAATTGGTTGGTTATTTATTGAAGCAATACAATGCAAGAAGTTTTTTTCAAAAATTTTTATTGGTTACTGTTTCGCTCACCGCACTTATTTTGGCATTGGCAAATTTACGCAGCCCCACCGGATCCGAAAAAGTAAATCGTGCAGGTATAGACGTTATGATTGCCATTGATGTAAGCAAAAGTATGCTTGCGCAGGATATCAGCCCTACCCGACTTGACAGAGCCAAGCAAATGCTGGGACGACTGGTAGATAAATTAGGCAACGACCGTATAGGTATTGTAATTTTTGCCGGTAAAGCTTATTTGCAAATGCCCCTCACCGCCGATTTAGCTGCGGCCAAAATGTATCTCTCTTCTGCAAGTACACAATCGGTACCTACCCAGGGAACCGTTATTGGCGAAGCTTTAAAAATGTGCTTTGCATCTTTTGATAGTAAAGAAAAAAAATACAAAGCCGTAGTATTGGTAAGCGATGGCGAAGACCACGATGAAGAAGCCAATGATATAGCCGGCCAAATGTCATCAGAAGGAGTTGTAATTTACACGGTGGGTATTGGCTCCCCTGGAGGGTCACCCATTATAGATACCGAAACGGGTGAAATGAAAAAAGATGCTTTAGGTAATACCGTTATTTCAAAACTAAATGAAGATGGGTTGAAATCCATTGCTAAAAAAGGGAATGGAAAATATATGTTGTACAACAATACCGAATCGGTGGCAAATACTATATCTCATCAACTGGCAACAATGGATCAAAAAGTTGTGAAAGACGATTCCTTAACCAACTACCGAAGCTATTATCAATGGCTGTTGGCTCTTGCCCTGCTACTGTTGATTGCAGAATTATTTATCAGCGAAGTGAAAAACATCCGTGCTAAAAAACTTTTAAAACCTGCCATCAGTATTTTATTAACAGTGCTTTCAATACCATGCTGGGCTCAATCGGATAAACAAGAAATAAAAAAGGGAAACGAGGCCTATGCAAAAAAAGAATACAAAACTGCCGCCACAACTTATAATAAAGTAGCGCAGAAAAACCCCGAAAATGCAACTGCTCAATACAACCTGGGAAATGCATTGTACAAAGACAATAAAAAAACAGAAGCCATTGCAGCTTATGATAAATCTATTAGTAAACTTAATAAACCTGTAGAAAAAAGTAACGCTTATTACAATAAGGCTGTGGTGCTGCACAATGAAAATAAATTGCCTGAATGTATAACCGCCTACAAAGAAGCCCTAAAGCTTGACCCCAACAATGAAGATGCCAGGCAAAACCTTCAAAAAGCTTTAAAGAAACAGAAAGAGCAACAACAAAAACAAAGAGACAAAAAAGAAGAACAAAAGCAGCAAAACAAAGAGCAACAACAAAAACCCAAACCCCAGCCAAGCAAACTAAATAAGCAGGAAGCAGAAGAGCGCTTAAAAGCACTCATGCAAAAAGAAAAAAACCTGCAGGACAAGCTGCATAAAGTAAACAGCAATTCGCCCAATAAGCCGGAGAAGGATTGGTAGGCCTTCCCTAAAATGCAGTAGCATAAATAAAATTGAACTCAATTTTTATTGTTCATTTCATTTTATCAAAATAAGTATCTATTTTGATACCGCTAATTTATTGCACTAAAAAACACTTTATCCTTTGCATTAATCCTAAGCATTTTTTTAAAAATAATAGCTTTATTCTTCTGCTATTGCTTTATCAAACACAGATGACTTAATGCTCGTTATTGTTTAAAAAATTGTCCCGATATCTTTCCAATAACCTTACGCTTTTACCTCTGAAATCTAAGGATACTTTTTTGTTTCTACTGTACACATTATTCGTAAACCTAAAAATTATCACCATGCGTAAAAGAGTAGTAAAAAATGGTGTTGCCGTAAACGCCATTGCAGGAACCTATGTAGTTTTTCTTGGGCTCAATATTGAGCCTGCTTTAAAAAAAGGATTTAGGGGTTTTGCCATTAAACGAGAAGATCATACCGAGGGCGAAGCCTATTGGCTTAGAGGGTTAAAAACTTTTGAAGCAGTAGTGCCTAATCCTTCACCTGGTGCCAGCTTTTCATCTTACGTTCATCCCATCCAAAGTTTTCAATGGGCCGATTATAGTGCGAAGCCGGCTCACCAATATACCTATACCATCCTTTGCATGTATGGCCAGGTAAATGATATAAAACCGAAGCGCCAGCTAACCGTAACTATTTCTACCGAAGTAGAAGTTATAGAAAATGGCCATTCGGTATTCTTTAACCGTGGTTCAGTAGCCACACAAGAATATGCCCGAAAGTTTCTAAATAAAAAACCAAAAGATGCGGGGCCTGCTGCATACGCATGGCTATCAAGGGGTCTTTTAGAATCTATCATTCGCTTTATTGATAACACAAAAAAAGGTGATTCAATATTTGGTGCGGTGTATGAATTTCAATGGCCGGCGATTTATCTTGCACTTAAAAATGCTAAAAAAAGAGGTGTGAAAATTGATATTATTTATGATGGTATTGATAAGCCCGGCGGACCAAAAAAAAGAAACGAAAAAGGAATTGATGACGCCAATATAAAATCCATTACCGACCCCCGGAAAAATGGAAAATTAATGCACAATAAATTTTTGATTCACTCAAGAGGAGATAAAAATTTTTCGGTACTCACCGGCTCCACCAATCAAACCGAAAATGGAATTTACGGACACTCTAACCTGGTGCATATTGTAAATGATATCACTGTAGCAGATGCATATAAGGCATATTGGAAAATATTAAAAAAAGACCCCGAAGTAAAAGAGAGTTACAGGGAAGATAATATGCAGGCCTCACCCGTATTGGATACACTGCCCAAAGGAACTACTCCCATTTTTAGCCCAAGGGGAACAAAGCTTGATTCGCTCAACTGGTACGCTACGCTTGCTTCCGAAGCCAAGGGAGCATTGTTGATGACATTTGCTTTTGGTATGCATCAAAAATTTAAAGACGTCTATAATATGGACGACAATATTTTAAGAATGGCTTTAATGGAAAAAGCCTTTGCTCCCAGTTCAAAAGAAAAAGACACAAAGGATGTACAAAAAATAAGAAACCGAAAAAATGTAATAGTTGCTTTGGGCAATAGAATTGCAACCAATGCTTTTGACCGTTGGTTGAAAGAAATAGACCGAATAATTCCTCAGCTTCATGTTTATTGGATTCATACCAAATACATGATTGTAGATCCACTAAGTGCTAACCCCATCATTGTTTCGGGGAGTGCCAATTTTAGCAAAGCAAGTACCGATACCAACGATGAAAATATGCTGTTGGTTAAAGGCGATAAAAGGGTTGCCGATATTTACTTTGGCGAATACCTTCGACTTTTTGCACACTATAGTTTTAGAGAATCGGTAAAAAGGGCCCTTGATAAAAAAAAGATTGGAACTGCCGATGATTGGAAACCACAATTTCTCATAGCCGACGATTCGTGGATGGATGATTATTTTAATGAAAACAACGATAAAACTGCAAGATTTGCCCGAAGGGCTTATTTCTCAGGGCCAATGTCGGAATAGAATTTTCCGAACAAATAAGTACAATGTTGAGTGGCTGTTAATAGTCAGCCATTCAACATTGCGCATCTCAATCTTTTATTACAGCCGTATTTTAATCTTTTAAAAAAACCTTTAGCATTAACTTTGCTTTCCAATTCATTTTTAAGATTTATGCAATTTTATACGGCATCTCTAAGTCAATACAAAAGATTAAAAACCCGTGAGGTAAAAATAGGCAAGCTTTTATTGGGTGCTGGCAATCCTATTCGGGTACAAACCATGACCACCACCGATACCATGGACACCGAAGCAACGGTGGCTCAAAGCATCCGTTGTATTGAAGCCGGTGCCGAAATGGTTCGCATTACAGCTCCATCAAAAAAAGAAGCAGAAAATTTACAGGCTATCAAAGACCTGTTGCAAAAAAAAGGTTATTCCACGCCGTTAGTTGCCGATATACATTTTACGCCCAATGCAGCAGAAATTGCAGCGAAAATAATTGAGAAGGTTAGGGTGAACCCGGGCAATTATGTTGACAAAAAAAAGTTTGAACAAATTGAATATACCGATGCAGCATATGCGGCCGAAATTGAAAGAATAAGGGAGCGCTTTACACCTTTGGTTAAAATTTGTAAAGAGCAAGGTACTGCCATGCGTATTGGCACCAATCATGGAAGCCTCAGCGACCGCATTATGAGCCGATATGGCGATACTGCTATTGGCATGGTGGAAAGTGCTATGGAATTTTTACGCATTGCCCGCAGTGAAGATTATCACAATATTGTGCTAAGCATGAAAAGCAGCAATCCCTTAGTGATGGTGCAAGCTTATCGTTTGCTTATACAACACATGATGGCTGAATTTGGAGAATGTTATCCTTTGCACTTAGGGGTTACCGAAGCCGGCGATGGCGAAGATGGAAGAATTAAATCGGCTATCGGCATTGGAACTTTATTGCAGGATGGAATTGGCGATACCATTCGGGTAAGCCTAACCGAAGACCCTGAATTTGAAATTCCCGTTTGTATGGATTTGGTTAAAAGTTTGCCTGCCACTTCTTCCACGGTGGAAGAATCAGCGGAGATAAAACTGCCTTACTCTCCTTTTGAATATAAAAGAAGAACTACCAATGCCGTACTAAACATTGGCGGAAAATATGTGCCGGTAGTAGTTGCCGACTTTATGCAACATGGAGAAATTACTACAAATAATTTTGAAACCATTGGCTATAACTATAACGGAGCAACCGATAAATGGAATATTGCAGATGCGGCTGCCGACTTAATTTATACCGGAAAGAAAAGAATCAATTTCGAATTACCGGGTACCCTTTCGGTATTAATAGATTATAGTGAATGGCAATCGGTAAAGGACAATGAAAAATATTTTCCCTTATTTCAGGGTAATGAATATTTGAAAGCTTCGGAAAAATCTTCAAAGCTGAATTTTGTAGCAATAGATAGCAATACCAATAACGATGCAGTAATTGCTGCCATTAAAAACGATGCTACAGTTGTATTGTGTGTGTATTCATCTGCAAGCAACGCCATGCAATCGGTGCGTAGTTTTATTGCCAACCTGATGCAACAAAACATTTGTTGCCCGGTAATTATTGCCGTGGAAAGTATGCATACTTCTATTGATGAACAACTCATACATTTTAGTGTAAATGCTGGTGCTTTGTTTTTAGATGGTATGGGTGATGGTATTTGGCTTATGAACGACCCGTCAAAAATCATTAACAAAGAAGTAAGCGGCAGAACATATTTACCCACTAAAAACAATCATCAATTTTTAAACAACACTTCGTTTTCAATTTTACAGGCAGTACGCACCCGCATTTCTAAAACAGAATACATAAGTTGCCCAAGCTGTGGAAGAACCTTGTTTGACCTACAGGAAACCACGGCTAAAATTCGCAATGTAACCAACCATTTAAAAGGGTTGAAAATTGCCATTATGGGTTGTATTGTAAACGGTCCCGGCGAAATGGCCGATGCCGACTTTGGTTATGTAGGCAGCGGCCCCGGAAAAATTACTTTGTACAAAGGCAAAGAAGTAGTGAAACGAAATATCAACAGCGAAATAGCCGTAGATGAATTAATTAATTTACTCAAAGAAAACGATGCTTGGGTGGAGCCGGGGTAATGCTGATTAGAATGTTTTTCATCCTTGTAGTACTGTATTCTTAGCCTTAGTTGTTCTGCTTCAACTGTTTTCACAGGCAGCATAAAAATTATTAAATGAAGTTGGCAACATCTTCGTTTTCGAATGAAAGATGTGTTGTGGTATTGTGGCAAAATAATGGGATACCCCGATTCGAAAAAAATGTTTTTCTCCTAAGAGAATAAATTATTATTAATAGAAATGAATTATCATATTGATGAAAAAAAAATTTGCAATTTGATGTTATCATTAGCATGGCTGATGATGTTTTCCTGTGAAAGTAAAAAAAAGGAAATCAATACATCCAACTCATTAGAATTTGATATTGACACATTCGTTCAGGATATTCCCAGGGAGAAAAATGGAGACTTTGATTTTGCCTACCGAACAAAAGATACAATCGAAAAAAGAGTTGGATTGATTGACCTTTCAAAAGGATACGATTCTGTTTTTATCCGTTTGTACTATTCCTACTCTTTGTCAGAAATTTCCCAAATGGTAGAAATATTCTATGATAAAAAAATTGAAAGCTGGCAGTCTAAAATTCACACCCTTTTATTTGAATATTCAACCAATGGAGACTCACTTATTAATGTGAAGGATAGTGTGGTTCAAGCTTCGCCAAAATCGGGTTGGCAGGTAATGATGAAAAAATTGAATTCATTCGATATGATTGATTTGCCGGATTGTAGTATGCTTGAGAACTATGCTTTACCAATGGATGGCGATGGGGTTATGGTACAAGTAGCAACAAATAAAAAGTACAGGATGTATTCTTACACAATGCCAGTGTTATATAAAAACTTAATTCCTGAAGCAAAAAAAATGTATAAAATTCTTTATGTAATACAAGATGAACTTGGTTTCAAACAAATTGGAGAGATGTAGAATATGTTTGCAGCAACAGCCCCAATGCCTGTGTAAATTAAAATATGTATGTAAAAAGGCATGTTGCTTTTAGAATAAGGCAAAATTCTTATTTTTATTACAACATGTCTTTATTTAAAATTAGCTTATTTGATTATGATTCCAAAAGAAAAAACTTTACGAATTGCAGCCGCAATATTTCTAAATATTTTATTTGGCTATTCTGCAAAATCTCAAAACCCATACTTCGAATTAACCAATTTGGCCGAGTTGCAATTTATTGATGGAAATTATCGGGAATCTTTGAAAAGTTATAACAAGGCATTTGCTTTAGGGAAAAACAGTTTTGGAAAAGATTTATATAATGCAGCACTCTGTTCTATAAGAATAGGAGACTTACTTTTATGTAACAATTTTTTAGACAGCCTTTGTGCCAGAGGTTACAAGTTGAATAAGCTAAACAAAAAGCATTTTAGCAAATTCCATAAATCAAAATACTATAAAGCTTTGTCAAAAAAATATCAAAACTTTCTCATCAATGAAGTGTTAATCAAAAACAATGAATACCTGCAAGGCATATTAAAAGATGACCAATATTTTCGTTTAAAAAACCCGGGGAATTATAGGAATACTGAATTTGTGGGCATAATAGGTTTAATAGATAGTATAAACGCATATAAGCTTTTAAACTTTATTGAAACAAAAGGATTTCCGAGTGAATTTACATGTGGAATAGATGAAACTTCCTCATTTTATAATTTCGCCAGCCATGTCATCCTTATGCATCAAGCTTTTGGCTCAAAATCAAGAGTAATAAATTTTACCGAAACCGTATTAAATGCAATGGAAAAGGGGCAGGTATTACCTCATATTGGCACATCAGAATATGTAATATCGAGTAGAAGAGATTCTTTGTTTGGAAGGGATTACTATTTTAGAGTTAAACAGGATGATGGCACATATATATATGCATACTTGGGCGACACAAAAAATGATAAAGAAAGTTGGATTAATACGAATAGAAAGAGATATAATTTAGAACCACTGGCAGACTATAGAAAAAAGATTTTGTATTGGATAAAAAATGACGATTTAATTTTTGACTTTATAATGGGTGAAGATGTGGCAACATTTAGTAAGAGTATGATAAAGCATTTTAAGAATATTAAATATATTGAATGATTCTTACCGTTTCAGAATCTACTGATATAAGTACTCAGCGGCCCCGGAAAAATTACTTTGTACAAAGGCAAAGAAGTAGTGAAACGAAATATCAACAGCGAAGTTGCCGTAGATGAATTAATTAATTTACTCAAAGAAAACGATGCTTGGGTGGAGCCGGGTTAATGGTGCTTGGATAGTTTTTCATCCTTGCTGAATAAAACCAAAGTTGGAAATACTTGCCTTATTTTCACTAAAATCTTACATATTCCTCCTGTACTGCCCGCCTACACTATACAATGCATGAGTAATTTGTCCCAAAGAACAATACTTTACCGTTTCCATTAGTTCTTCAAACAGGTTGCCGTTGTTAACTGCTACCTCTTGTAGTTGTTTAAGCATGGCGGCACTTTTATCGGCATGGCGATTATGGAATGCTTCTAAAGTTTTTATTTGAAATTCTTTTTCTTCGGTAGTGCTTCGTATTACTTCCTGTGGCAACACTGTTGGTGAACCTTGTTTGCTTAAAAAAGTATTTACACCTACAATGGGATATTCGCCTGTATGTTTCAACGTTTCGTAATACAAACTTTCTTCCTGAATTTTATTTCGTTGGTACATTCTTTCCATGGCACCCAATACACCGCCACGCTCTGTAATGCGATTAAATTCTGTGAGCACTGCCTGTTCTACTAAATCGGTTAATTCTTCTATTAAGAATGAACCCTGGTTGGGGTTTTCGTTTTTAGCCGTACCCAGTTCCCGGTT
>DEHT01000062.1:0-47410 GCA_002352045.1 Chitinophagaceae bacterium UBA2793
GTATTGTTTCCCCCAAAATTAAATGTGTTCCAAAACAATCGGTTGGCTTGCCAGGGTTTTATGCCTGCTTTTAATTGCTCCGGGAATTTTGTAGCATCTGCTGCCGCATCAAAAGCTTCACTTGCTAAAATTGCCGAAGCAGTATGATGTCCATGCCCTCCTTCGCCGGTGGTAGGAAAACGGGTAATAATAACATCGGGCCTAAAATTTCTTATTACCCATACCACATCACTTAAAATTTTATCGTGCCCCCAATACTTCAAAGTTTCATCCGGGCTTTTGCTGTAACCAAAATCGTATGCCCTTGTAAAAAATTGTTCAGCACCATCTACCCTTCTTGCTGCCAACAACTCTTGTGTTCTTATTAAGCCTAATTCAATGCCTTGTTCGTCGCCAATTAAGTTTTGACCTCCATCGCCCCTGGTAATACTTAAATAACCGGTGCGAAACTTTCTTTCGTTGGCCAAATAAGCCAGCAACCGGGTATTTTCATCATCGGGGTGTGCGGCAATGTACAATACCGAACCAAATACCTTTAACTTTTCAAGGTCTTGCAAAATATCTGAAGATGAAAACGATTTAGGTGTTTGAGAAAAAGAGCTTAAACAGATAATTGAAAAAAATAAGTGCGTCAAAAATTTCATGAACAAAGTTTTGAAGCAACGAAACTAAGCCATTGAGTTAATTTTACCATACCATTTAAATAAGNNATACCACAAATCCAGATAGTAAGAAATGCAGTAAAAGAAAATACACTTTCGGATCCATCATTGGTTTCCAATGCAGACTGCGAAGAATATATTAACAACAGAGGCTGTGGATGGGTTTGTGAAATAGAGAATGTAATTGTAGGTTTTGCCATTGCCGATTTAAAAGAGCATAATATTTGGGCTTTATTTATTGACCCNNGGAACAAGGGCAGAAAAATTTTACAGAATTGCAGGTTGGAAAGAAACCGGCATATACGGCAAAGGCGAAATAAAGTTTGAATTGACGGCAATGGATTGGAAAAACAATAAGCAGTTGTAGGAAATTCTACAACTGCTTTCTCTTATTTATATTATGAAGTATTTTTTATTTATCAAAAATACGCTCGCTACTCTCCCACTAAAAAAATGGCATTGGTTAATAGCAGTTTTCCATTTTCCCAAAAGCTGCGAAAAATTGGGTCGTCCGCAAAATAAACTATAGTACCTCTGCCCACATTTGACACTGCCAACACAGTGCCGTCAACAATATTCTCCCTTAAACTACTGCCAACAAAACCGGCCGTTTGTTTTTCTTTTTTTATTACACCTACATTCCAACTTTCTTTAGCAAACTCAAAAATATTGCTATTGAGTTTTAAAGTATAATAAAATGCCGGATACCCAAATGCCAATGGATGCGTATTATCCAATTCTACTTTATAAATAGCACCGGGCACATTGTTTACCAACCAGTCTCTTTCTCTGTTGCCATATTTTTTAAGGTTGGCATAAAGGTTCTTTTTATCATCGTCTGCTTTATCATCCGATTTTTTCAGCTTTACATTTGAATCTATGTCGCCTATAGAAAAAGCGGCAGACTCAATTGCAATTAGTTTTCCTCCTTGTTTAATCCACTCTTTTAAAGAAGTAGCACTTTCTTTTTCACTAAACATTTTATAATAGCCATTGGGAGCCAGGAGTACATCAATATTTTTCCATTGAACATTCCTCATTGATGAAGGGTTAATAATGGTAATGGGATAATTTAACTCTTGTTCAAAAAAATGCCACATGGCACCACTTGCATTTTCCGATGATTCATCTCCCATAAGCATGGCCAGCCTTGGCTTTTTGATTAATCGTAAGTTTTGCGAACCAAAATCAAATCCACTATCCATAAAACCAGACTGCACCATTGTTACTTTGCTCTTTAACCCGGCTGTCAATTGCAAAAACAAGTCTATTTTTCCTTCATTGCCTTTACGCAAAACTACCAGGCTGCCTTTTTGAAATTTCTCCCCTTTATAAACAAAATCTTTATCGGCAAATCTTACGGCAATATTGTTTTTTAATAAAGCCGCTAACAATTGGCCATCGTTGAAAGCATTGTAGTTAACCAGGTAGCCGTAGCCGTTAGCCTGCAAATTTTCTGAAGCTGCTGCCGGTTCATTTCCTTTAGAAAAAATTGTTTCCTTGCAAGCATAGGCCTGCAATCCATAAGCATAAGGTATAGCCCATGCAGTAATATCATAAGTGGCACTGTCCGATAATTTTGAAACTGGTTCAAACAAAACTTTCACTAACGATGCCTTGGGCTGTGCTGTACTCACCAACAAATCGTTTGGATTCACCTGAACCAATTCTTCTTTGCCGGTAAAATAGTTGTAGGCTTTTACTTTGGAAGATGAGCCGGCATAGCCAAATTGAATTTTATTTTTATGCAACAACTTTTTTACCGATTCTAATTTTGCCACATGCTCACCCGACAAAACATAGGTTTTATAATTATCTACAAGCCCATTGTTGTTATTGTCAAAATACTTTTTAAACTCCTGCATTACCTTACCGGAATGGGTGCTTGCCATTTCAAGAGTACTCATGCTTGTGGTAAAATGATGCGCAATTCTATCAGTTAGTCTCAAAGTGTCATTATTCCCCAGGTCAATTGCCAGGCCTGCCATACTATGTCCGGCTTGCTCATAGGTCATGCCAATGGCGCCATTGTAAATGGGGTAAGTATCGCCATATGAAGGATAAAACAAATCAAAATATTCTTTGGTGAAATACAGCCATCCATTTGCATCAAAATATTTAGCATGGTTGCGGCCAATGGTTGTTTGAAAATCTCTTTGCCATGGAGTAATAATTTCGTGCATAGGCTCAGCAGCAGGAGCAAAATAGTATGGACTATTGTATCCCTGCTCATGAAAATCTACATGAATCTGCGGCATCCATTGATGATACTTTTTTATTCTTGCCTCAGACTCTACTTGTGTTTGCCAGGCCCAATCCCTGTTTAAATCAAAATAATAATGATTGGTTCTTCCTCCGGGCCAGGGCTCATAATGCTCTCTTGATTCCAATGCCGCATCATAATTTTTTCCTACTGTTTGATTGTACCAGTTAACATATCGGTCTCTACCATCGGGATTAAGGCATGGGTCAATAAGTAACACCACATTGCCCAACCATTTTTTGGCATCCGTACCTGTTAATGTTTCATACAATGTTTTCATAGAAACTTCCGAAGAGCTGGCTTCATTACCATGTACATTGTAACTCAGCCAAACTATGGCCGGAGCATTTACATTGCCTGCCCCTTTTTGAAGCCCGGTAATATTGAGGTTGTTGTTTCTAATTTCTTCCAACTTCTGCATGTTTTCAACACTGCTGATAGTTGCCAGTAGCAAGGGTTTTCCTTCGTTGCTATAGCCATAGGTTTCTAATTTCATTTGCCCCGGCATAGAAGCCGCCGCATGTTCAAAGTATTGAACAATTTTATAATGAGGAGTAAACTTGGTGCCCAAAGGATAGCCTAAAAATGCATCGGGGCTTTTTAACTGAGCAGTAGAAATTAAACAACAAATAGCTGCTATAAACGAAAGAATATTTTTTTTCATAAACTGTATTGTTTGGTGAAATTATTAAAGTACAGGGTAGTTTTTAAAAGAAATTTTAGATTTGAATAAATTTTGAAACAAATGGTACAAAAAATATTATCGGCTTTTGCGTTTTTGATATGCATTGTATTTTGCGAAGCGCAAAAAACATTGCCTTATTCAATCCATAAAAAATTTGAAGGCAATAATGGAGCAGTTGTGTCGGCACACCCTTTGGCAAGCCAGGCAGGATTAGCCATACTCAAGCAGGGAGGCAATGCTGTAGATGCAGCCATAGCAACACAACTAGCATTGGCAGTAGTGTATCCGGGAGCAGGCAACCTGGGCGGTGGTGGTTTTATGGTAGCGTATTTGCAAAGTGGCGAAACGGTGGCCATTGATTATAGAGAGAAAGCGCCGGGCAAAGCTCACCGGGATATGTATCTCGATAGTTTGGGTAATCCCATTACACAGCTTTCGTTGCAAGGTGCCTTAGCAGCGGGGGTTCCGGGAACTGTTTCGGGCCTGTTTACCAGTTTAGAATACGCAAAACTTCCCTTCAAAAAATTAATTGCTCCGGCAATTGAATTGGCCGAAAAAGGATTTGCTATTACCGCTGCCGAAGCAAGAAGCTTAAACGCCGGCAAAGCAACATTTTTAAAAAACAATAAAAATGCTGTGGCATTTGTAAAAGATAGCAAATGGCAGGAAGGAGATATTTTAATTCAACCTCAGCTATCAGCAACGCTAAAACGAATGAGCGATAAAGGGGCTAAAGGTTTTTACGAAGGTAAAACTGCGGAGTTAATTGTAGCCGAAATGAAAAGAAGCAATGGCATTATTAGCCTGGATGATTTAAAAAATTATAAAGCCAAAAAAAGAACGGCAACCCGTTTTAATTATAAAGGTTACGAGATTTTAGGAATGCCCATGCCAAGTAGTGGTGGCTTATTAGTAGAGCAAATGATGAAAATGATTGCGGGCAGAAACATTGGCAGTATGGGCTTTCAAAGCCCGGAAGCTGTGCAGCTAATGACCGAAGTAGAACGAAGGGCTTATGCGGACAGAGGTACTTATATGGGCGATGCCGACTTTGCAAAAGTGCCGGTTGAAACTTTAAGAAGCCAGGAATATCTCAACAAACGAATGGCCGATTACTTGCCAGCCGTTGCCGGTAGTAGCAGCATTACTAAAGAAGGCATATTTCCGGAGAGTGAAGAAACCACGCATTTGAGTGTGGTGGACAAAGATGGCAATGCTGTTGCCGTTACTACCACTTTAAATGGAGGATATGGAAGTTTCACCGTAGTGAGTGGTGCAGGTTTTTTATTGAATAACGAAATGGACGATTTTAGTGTAAAGCCCGGTTCGCCCAATATGTATGGCGCTGTAGGTAAAGAAGCCAATGCCATTGCACCCGGTAAAAGAATGCTCAGCAGTATGACACCAACCATTGTTTTAAAAGAAGGCAAACCTTATATTATTGTTGGCACACCGGGAGGCACCACCATTCCTACAAGCGTTTTTCAAACATTGGTAAACTTGTTGGAGTTTAACATGAGTCCCGAAGATGCAGTAAACAAGCCAAAATTTCATCATCAATGGTTGCCCGACCAAATTGATATTGAAAAAGGGTTCAATGCAGAAACTGCCGAAGCTTTAAGAAAAATGGGCTATAAATTGGGCATCCGCTCGCAAATTGGCCGTACTGAATTAATAGTGGTAAACCAAACCGGCTCTCCAAGAATTGTTGCTATTGCCGATAAACGTGGCGACGATGCCGCCGCCGGATATTGATTACTATCTATTAAATTTGCCAAAATTTTTTTAATGAAAAAAATCTATGCCTTATTAATAATAGGTACCCTTATACATCTTACGGTGCGTGCACAGGTAAAATGGGGTGTTTCTGCAGGATACAACCACAATGCTGCCCGCATTCACTTAAACAATCAATTGCAAAAAACCGGGTATGTGCCGGGTTTTAATGCTGCCGCAAGAATAGAAATAGAATTTGAACCTCCTTTACATTTTACCGGATTACTGGGAGTTAGCAGGCGTGGCTATCATTATAAAGTAACGCCTGATAGTGCTGTAAAAACAGCCATCAACTATATAGATATTTCTCCTATGCTTAATTACAATATTGGTATTGGCTCGGGAAATAAAATTTCACTGATGGCAGGCACTTTGCTGGGCTTTGCATTCTCCGGCAAAGAAAAAACTACCGTTAACGGTTTGAGAAGTACCCGCAACATGAAATTCAGTTTATCCAACAACTATAGTTATGCAAACCTGGCGGCCCAGGCTGGCATTGGATTTCATTTTAATAAATTTTTTATTGAAGGCATTTACCAGCTTGGCTTAAACAGTATTAATAGTAATGAAGAATTCGACAATACCAATATTAAATTACGTAGTATTTCCTTCAACTTTGGCTATTGGTTAAAATAGTAAATTAATTGTTTCCTAAATTAAAGTTCACTCATTGCAGGAAACCGATGTTTAGCTATTTTTATATAGTATTTCAAATCTTTATCTGCAAAAATTAATAAACATATTAAAATGGGGGGCACTTGCCCTGTTGTTTTGGGTACTTTTGGCTACCCTTTTTGTTTTTGCATGGCCATCAATCCCCACCGCTTTAGGTATTGGGTTAATAATTCTTTGGGCGTTGGCAGCATATTTTGTTTTTAGAAAACTTAAAAGAATACTTTGGTTTTTTCTTTCCTTCTTTTTATTAATAGGTGCGCTATGGGGATTGCTGCATAGCCATTTTGTTCAAAACTTTTTGGTTGACAAAGTTGTGGGCGTAATGTCGAAAAACCTGCAAACCAAAGTAAGTTTAAATGAAGTAGATATTGATTTTTTTGACAAACTGGTTTTAAATGGGCTTTTGATAGAAGATAGAAAAAAAGACAGCTTATTATATGCAGGGCAAGCCAAAGTAAATCTAACCGATTGGTTTTTTCTACAAAAAGAAATTGTATTTAAAACCGTATCGCTTAGCGATGCCGTAATAAATATGAAACGTACCGATTCGGTTTGGAACTATCGGTTTATTATAGACTATTTTTCCGGCCCTTCCACCGGCGGCAATAAAAAGCAAGGGCCACTAATTGATATTAAAGAAATTCATTTCAACAATATCCAATTTAGGCAGGTAGATGAATGGATAGGCCAAAGCATGGAGGTATCATTACAAAAAATGGATCTTTTTATGGACAGCATGAATTTGCACAAAAAGCAAATTGCCATAAGAGAAATACTATTAGACAAACCTCTTTTTAAACAAGGCGACTTTGAAGGCAAAAGGCCTCCCTCTTTAAAACCTAAAACGGATACTACCCAAAAAAAAGTGATAGATGCCTTTAAATGGAACAATGAAGGATGGAAAATGAACCTGGGTAAATTATCCATTGCCGGTGGCAGTTTCATCAATGATAAAGAAACTATAAGGGCTGCATACAATAATCAGTTTGATGGGCAGCATATTCATTTTGGCCAAATAAATGGAAGCATCACCAATTTAAAATTATTAAACGATACCATTCAGGCAAATATTGATTTGAGCACAAAGGAACGCAGTGGTTTTGAGGTGAAGAAATTAGCCAGCAACCTAAAGTTTACCCCGGAGTTAATGGAGTTTAATCAGCTTGAATTATTGACCAATAAAAGCAAATTGGGAAACTACTATGCTATGAGCTATGAGTCTTTTAACAAAGACATGAGCAATTTTTTGAGCAATGTTACTCTGGATATAGATTTTAAGGAAAGTACTTTAAGCAGTGATGATCTTGCATTTTTTGCACCTGATTTGTCAACACTAAAAAGAGTAATTCATATTGAAGGCCAGGCAAAAGGAACGGTGGAAAATTTTACCGCAAAGAATTTAAAACTTAAAACCGGTAACAGCTTTTTGGATGGGAACATATCTATGACCGGACTACCCGATATTAAAACAACTTTTATAAATTTAAAATCAAACAATTTTTTAAGTAATTATGAAGATTTAAGCAGCATTATACCTTCATTAAAAAATATAAAACAACCTTCTCTCGCAAAATTAGGCAACATTGGATACCGTGGAAATTTCACCGGCTTTATTACCGACTTTGTGGCTTATGGAAACATTCGAACTAACCTTGGAAATTTTGAAGCAGATTTAAATATGAAATTGCCCGAGGGTAACAGTCCTCCAACTTACTCAGGCAAAATAAATACTATCGGCTTTAATTTAGGCCAATTTATAGCAGACAAAAACTTTGGTATTGTAGCACTTAATGGTGCTATTAAAGGCTATGGCTTTACCATGAACCAACTGAATGCCAATTTTAAAGGCGACATCCATCAACTACATTATGCAGGCTACAATTATACCAATGCAAAAGTAGATGGCACTTTAAAAAACAAAACTTTTCAGGGGCATTTATCTATAAACGACCCCAATTTAAAAATTAAATTTTTGGATGGTGAATTTAGTTTTGCCAAAAAAGAAATGGCTTTTAATGCCAATGCCGATTTGGAATATATTAACCTGAAAACATTTGGCATTTCTAATAATAACATTGAACTATCGGGCTTATTTAACCTTCATTTTAAAGGCAACAATATTGACGATTTTTTAGGCTCAGCCAATGTACACACTGCAACATTAATTGCCGATGGAAAAAAACTTTCTTTTGATTCTTTAACACTACGTTCCTTTATACAAGACAGTATAAAAAATCTTCAACTTGAATCAAATGAGCTTTACGCCAATTTAAAGGGAAAGTTTAATGTTAATGAATTACCCAATGCTTTTACTGTTTTCTTATCAAAATATTATCCAAGTTACATTAAAGCACCTAAGAAAAATGTTTCGAAACAAGACTTTGCTTTTGATATTAAAACCAAAAATATTGATGAATATATTCGATTGTTCGATAAAAAACTTTCAGGATTTAATAATGCAGACATATCGGGAAGTATAAGGTTTAGTGAAAACAAAATGAATATTAAAGCCAATGTGCCTGAGTTTACATACGATGGCAAAGTTTTTACAGGAGTTAATTTTAGTGGCAGAGGAAACCGGGATACAGTTTATGCAAGTATAAATGCAGAAAATATCAGAATTAGCGACAGCTTATACTTTCCAAACAGTACTATTTTATTTAAAGCACACAACGATTTAACGTCCATTAGGCTTATTACAAGTGCCAATAAAAACTTATCGGAAGCAATTTTGGATGCGGCTGTTAAAACCTATGAAGATGGAGTAAAAATTCATTTTTTCCCTTCTACGTTTGTACTCAATGGAAAACGATGGAATCTTAAAGAAGATGGAGAACTTGTTTTGCGAAAAAACTATCCCATTGCGGCACAGGAAATAAACTTTGAAAGTGGTGAGCAGCACATTATTCTTGGTTCCGAAATGGAAGAAGAAACCAATAATATCAACTTAGTTGCCCAACTAAGATCGGTGGTAATGGAAGATATTCTGCCATTTTTTATTACCAACCCCCAACTAAAAGGAAAACTTACAGGCACTGCAAGAATTAGAGACCCCTTTGGTACGCCTTTTATTTGGTTCAATGGAATAACTGATAGCCTTAACATGAATGGGGAATATATTGGAAAAGTAAATGTTGATGGAAAAGTAAATACTCAAACCGGGCAAATTGATTTTAATGCAAATTCCAATGAACAGGATTATTCCTTTAATACCGATGGCATTATCAATTATAAAGACACTACCGGTAATTCAATGGCTATTAATTTTAACGGCTCCCGATTCAGACTGAATATTCTGCAACCATATTTGAAAACAGTTTTCAGTAATGTAGATGGTTATGCCAAAGGTAATTTGAAATTAAAAAGTACCGATGCAGCACCCTTACTATTGGGCAACATCAATATAGAAAACGGTAGGCTAACACTAGATTACACAAAATGTACTTATCTATTAAATAATCAAAACATTTTATTTGGAGAAAACAGTATTGACTTTGGAATGCTAAGGATAAAAGACAGTTTAGGAAACAGTGGTATCGTTACAGGAAGAATTAAACATAATTTATTCGACAAATTTGAGTTTAACAATCTGCGGATTGAAACAGATAAAATGGCTTTGTTAAATACCGGCAAAGCCGATAATGATCAATTTTACGGAAATGTAATTGGCAATGCAGTAGTAAGCTTAACCGGGCCTGCCAGCGATATGCGATTGAATATTGATGGTGCCCCCAGCCAGGTTGATAGTAGCCAGATTTATTTATCAACCGATGCAAAAACAAGAGAGGGTTCACAAGTTGATTATATTGACTTTATTCAATTTGGTAGCGAAATGGATAAAGACTTAAGCAATACCGAAAGTAGTAACATGACGGTAAACCTAAACATAAATGCAAACCCTGCCTGTAAGGTTGATTTAATTTTAGATGAAGAAACCGGCGATATAATTAAAGGGCAGGGAAATGGCAATCTCAATATTACAGTTGGCACTGCAGAAAAATTAAGCATTAGAGGTCGTTACAATCTCACTGCCGGACAATACACTTTTAACTTTCAAACATTTTTCAAAAAATACTTTTCGCTCAGCCAGGGAAGTATAACCTGGAATGGCGATCCCTTTTTAGCCAGTATTGATATTGATGCAGAATACCTGGCTAAAAATGTTGACTTAAGTCCAATAACCGTTTCGGGAAGTGGAGCAAGTAGAAAAGACGACATAAGAGTGCTGGCCCATTTAACCGGCTATTTAACCAATCCAGAAATTGAATTTGAATTAAAATTCACCGAAGGCAGCGATGGTGCCAGAGACTATTTTGCCGGAAAGAAATTAGAAGAATTTAAAAACGATAAAAACAATATGTTTAAACAGGTTGCCAGTCTGTTGCTATTAAATAGTTTTATATCAGATCAGCAATCTTTTATTACCGGCCAAAGTACCTTTAATATTGCAGCCAGCACCATGGGGGGTATTATGAGTAGTTGGCTAACCAATCTTTTCAATAAAGAATTAGAACGGGCAACCAATGGTGTGCTTAGTTCTTATATTGATATTAATCCAACACTCAACCTTCAAAACCAGGCGAACGAATTGCAGGCAAATGTGCGGGCAGGGTTTAAACTTTCATTGAGTACCAGATTAAAAATACTAATTGCCGGAAATTACGAATACAACAATCCTTATGCTCAATTATATGGTAAAAATATTCTTTCGCCCGACATATCAATTGAATGGCTACTTAAGAAAGATGGTAGTATTAGAGTAGTAGGCTTCAACCGATCATCCATTGATTTTACCAGTGCACAAAGAAATATGTCGGGTGTGCAATTGGCTTATAGAAAAGAATTTGATAAACTATCCGACATCTTTAAAGGCCGAAAAAGATTAAACAAAGAAAACGAAAACAGGTTTAAAGCTTTACCCGACACTACTGAAATAAAACCAGCATTATAATCAAGCCATCAGGCATTTATTTTCCGTGTAAAATCTCATGCCCCAATTTATCTCTTTTTGTTAGCAAATATTCTTCATTATGTTCATTGGGTATCATTTCAATTGATACAGTATCTACTACCTCTAGGCCATAGCCCAATAAGCCTACACGCTTGCGTGGATTATTACTCATAAGTTTCATTTTGCAAATACCCAGGCTTCTAAGTATTTGAGCGCCTACACCATAATCTCTTTCATCCATTCCAAAGCCCAGTTGAAGATTGGCTTCCACCGTATCAAGCCCTTCTTCCTGCAATTTGTAGGCTTTTAATTTATTGAGCAACCCAATACCTCTACCCTCTTGATTCATATACAACAAAAGCCCTTTACCTTCTCTTTCAATTTGCTCTAATGCATGGTGAAGTTGTTCGCCACAATCGCACCTAAGCGAACCTAAAATATCGCCGGTCATGCAACTGCTGTGAACTCTTACTAAAACAGGTTCGTCGGCTTTCCATTCACCCTTTTTCATTGCCAGGTGAATATCACCGGTATTTATTTGTCTAAAAGGTATCAATTCAAAAGCGCCATATTTGGTAGGCATTTTAACGCTTACTTCTCTTTCAATCAGCGATTCGGTTTTTAAGCGGTATTCAATTAAATCCTTAATAGAAATAATTTTCAAGTCGTGTTTCTTAGCAATTTCCAGCAACTGGGGTAAACGGGCCATTGAGCCATCTTCATTCATAATTTCAACTAAAACCCCTGCCGGCTCAAAACCCGCCAGCCTGGCAAGGTCAATGGTAGCTTCGGTATGGCCTGCCCGGCGTAAAACACCACCCTGCTTTGCCTTTAGTGGAAAAATATGCCCGGGCCTGCCCAGGTCTTCGGGCCTGGTTGAAGGGTTCACCAATGCCTGAATGGTTTTTGAACGGTCGTGAGCCGATATACCTGTTGTACAACCATTGCCCAGCAAATCAATACTTACGGTAAAAGCCGTTTCATGTAAGGAGGTATTATCGGGCACCATTGGATGCAATTGAAGTTGTGCACACCTTTCTTCGGTAAGCGGGGTACAAATAAGCCCACGGCCATAAGTACTCATAAAGTTTACAATTTCGGGTGTAGCATTTCGGGCTGCTGTAATAAAGTCGCCCTCATTTTCTCTATCCTCATCATCCACCACTATCAGTAATTTTCCGGCTTTAATATCTTCAATGGCGGCTTCAATCGTATTCAACATAAAATAAATATTTTCAGATGCAAAGTTAAGTAGTTAAATAATTTAGCTCCCCAAGTTTCCCATTTTCGTAATAAAGTATCCAGCTTTCTGAAAACGAATAACTTGTTAATAATAGTTTAACAATAATTCGTTTTCTTTGCCCTTGAAAAAAATAAAAACTAATATGCATTTCAAAAAGATCATCCCAATGGTTATTGCCTTATTTGCAATCCCATTATTTATGATGGCACAGGTTACTACCAGTAATTCTACTGGATTTGTAAAAAATGGTGCAGGTGAGGCTTTAGTGGGAGCCACAGTTAAAGCCACACATATTCCCACCGGTAAAGTTTATCAAACCACAACCCGTACAGGCGGTCGCTTTGATATAATAAATATGAACCCAGGCGGGCCATATACGTTTGATGTTACCTATGTAGGACAAACAATACCCGGCAGAGCCGATGTGTATCTTCAATTAGGTGCTACAGAAAGTTTTGATTTTGTAGCCTCCGAAAGTTCACAACAATTGGAAACCGTAGTAGTATCGGGCGCTAGAACCAACAGGACCGTTAAAAACGGTACTACTTCCAATTTTAATCAAAGAGTTATTGCTTCTCTTCCAAATATCAGCAGGAGTATTACCAATATTACTACACTTACACCACAAGCTGGTGGAGGAAATAGTTTTGGTGGTAGAGACGGACGCTACAATAATATTCAAATAGATGGCGCAAGTTTCAATAATAACTTTGGTACTACCGGAAACGCTTTACCGGGTGGAGCAGTATCGCCCATTTCGTTGGATGCTATTGATGAAATTAGCGTAAACGTAAGTCCTTATGATGTTCGCCAGGCAAATTTTACCGGTGCAGGCATTAGTGCCACTACCAAAAGAGGTACCAACCGTTTTACAGGAAGTGTTTATGCTTTCTACAGAGACCAGGGCTTTTTAGGCAGAAAGGCCGTAGGACAAAAAGTACCAACTGTTACTCAATCAAGTTCAAAAATATTTGGCGGACGATTAGGTGGCCCAATCATTAAAAATAAATTATTCTTTTTCTTAAGTGCAGAAACAGACGAATCGGATGCGCCTGGCATTGTATGGAAAGCAACCCGTACAGGTACTACACCCGATGCTAATACATCTAGAACCTTAGCAACTGATTTGGATGCTGTAAGTGATTATTTGAGAAACAATTTTGGATATGAAACAGGCCCTTACGAAAACCTGGGAAACTTTGCTACCAAAAATAAAAAATTCCTTGGTCGTATTGACTGGAATGTTAATAGCAAGCACACTGTAAGTTTACGTTATAACTATTCTAAAACAGATGACGATCAATTACTCAACGGTACCAGTGCCCCTAACCCAAGAAGTGCAAGTAACCGCTGGAGCAGAAATAGTATGAGTTATGATAATTCAAACTATGCGAATACCAGTATTTTGAAATCTTATGCTTTTGAAGTAAAAAGTAATTTTACCAATAAACTATCAAACCAGTTTATTGCTACCTATACCGATGCAAATGATCCAAAAAGAAGTTCAAAGTCGGCTATATTCCCGTTCATTGATATTCAGAAAGACGGCGATTCATATATAAGTGCAGGCTACGAATTGTTTTCGTACAATAATGATGTACAAAATACCAGCCTTACAATCAATAACAATTTAACCTATACCACCGGTAAACATTTAATTACCGCAGGTGCTGCTTACGAAAAAATTTATGTAAAAAATCAGTTCCTTAGATATGGTACCAGTTATTATCGTTTTTCTTCTGTAAGTGATTTCTTAAACAATAATGCACCCAATGCTTTTGGTTTAACCTATGCATATGCAGGTCAAAAGCCATTTGTAGAATTAGATTTTGGCCAGGCAAGTTTATATGCACAGGATGAAATTTCGGTAAATAATAAATTAAAATTTGTATTGGGCTTGCGTTTAGATAAACCATTGTTCCAAAACGAATTGACCGGCAATCCTGCAATTGAGGCATTAAACTTTGCCGACTTAAACGGAAATCAAAAGAAATTTAATGTAGGGGTATGGCCTAAAGAAAGAATTTACTTTAGCCCAAGAGCAGGTTTTAACTGGGATGTAAATGCAAACAAAGATTTAATCATCCGTGGAGGTAGTGGTGTATTCACCGGCCGTTTCCCATTTGTATGGTTTACCAATCAACCATCAAACAGTGGTGTAATACAAAATACTGTTGAACGTACCGGTTCTGCTGCTGCAGGTTTCTTATTCAATCAAGACCCAATGAGGTATTTGGATAGTTTCCCTTCTGCTCCCGGCACTTCTTCACCTGGTTCATTGGCTATTGTAGATCCTAAATTTAAAATGCCGCAGGTATGGAGAACCAGTCTTGCATTCGATAAAAGATTAGGCAAAGACTGGACCCTTACTATGGAAGCAATTTATAACAAAGACATAAATGCACTTCTTCAGTATAACGCCAACTTAAGAGCTCCAATTGGAACAACAGCTGGCCCCGGTGGACGGCCTTTATTTGGAAACAGCAATGCAACCAGAAGAATAAATCCATCTATTTCTGAAGCAATGGTACTCTCCAATACCAATAAAGGTGGTGCAGGCATTTTTACACTACAAATAGCAAAACGCTTTTCCGATAACTGGGATTTTTCTGCAGCCTACACTCATACCGAGTCTATGGATAAAACCGGTAATCCGGGTTCTCAAGCTGCCAGTGCATGGAGCAATACTCAAAGCATAAGAGGCAACAATGACCTGGATTTAGCTTACAGCGACTTTGGTACGCCCAACAGAGTTGTTTCCTATGTTTCATATAAAATGAAGTGGAACAAAATGTTGGCAACCACCGTAACCCTGGTTTATACCGGATACGAACAATTCCGTTATAGTTATCGCTATAGTAACGATTACAATCAGGATGGCATTTCAAGCGATTTAATTTATGTTCCAAAAAGTCCATCGGAAATTACTTTTGTTAACTACAGCAATAATGGCCCCACAGCCGCACAGCAAAGTGAAGCCTTCTTTAACTATGTAAAGCAAGACCCATATTTAAGTAAAAGACAAGGAAAATATGCTGAAAGAAATGGTGCTAAAATGCCTTGGTTTAGCAACCTCGACTTAAGAGTTTTGCAAGATATTTTGCCTTATGCCAAAGACCGCAGATATGGTTTGCAACTAAGTATGGAGATTGAAAATTTTACCAACTTAGTTAATAGTGCATGGGGTGTAACCAGGAGTTTAACCTACAACAATGGAGCTATACTATCGGTAGTATCTGCACCAACTACAACTACTCCCGCTACATACAGAATGAATTTGGTAAACGGAGCATTACCTACCGAATCAACTTATCATAATATTACAGTAGGAAATACCTGGAGAATGAACCTGGGTGTTCGTTTAAATTTCTAATCTAATATAAGTTGATAAAATAAAAAAGAGGTTGCCAATGGCAACCTCTTTTATTTATCTTGAGAAATTGTTTTCTAATCATCCACTTCTTTATTAATGCCCCAACCCCATTTTAAAAAATCGGGGAAAGCTCTTGCCCAGGTAGGTACATCATGCCTGCCATCGGCCAATTCAAGATATTTGACATCCCTGGTTTTACTATATCCTTTTTTCACCAACTCATCTATAAAACTAACCGTATCATCAATAGCATCTATAACTCCATTATGGTTTCTGTCGGCAGTTTCATCTAGAGTACCTACTTCAAAAAAGAATTTTAACCAACTGGCATAGCTGCCCTCTCTTACCTGGCGATGCATAATCCGATGTTTCTCTTCATCAAAATCCTTATCATCCTGATCTACATCTCTCCACCAAAGCGAACCGCTAAATACACCCACTTTTGTAAATTCATGCGGATAATTCCAAACTATATCCAAAGCACATAAGCCCCCTAATGAAAAGCCGGCAAAGGCTTTCTCATAGAAAGAATCAATCTTGTAAGTTTTTTTAAGAAAAGGAATCAGTTCCAAAAATATAAACTTTGTATACAAAAAAGCTTTTGCACCTCTTCCCTTATAATCTAAAATTTTTGCGGTTCCATATTCATTTTTCCGGTCTGTGGCGCATTGAAGACCAACACAAAAAATCTCACTGATACCGTTTTTTGAATAGAGCGAATCTAAAATATTTTCGAACCCCATTTTTACCAAATCCTGCCCATCATTTATCAACAATAGACTAAGCAAAGATTTAGGGGTATGGCCTGGAGGAAGATAACAATCAACCTTTACTATCCTCCTTAGATTTTCAGAATGCAGCAAATGTTGTTCAACTGTGGTAACCAAAACTTTCTCTTCAAACATAAGTTCCCAAAAATAAGGAAACCCTTAAAATAAATGAGTATATCCCTTAAAACATAATTTGTTTTTATGCCTCAATAAAAATATATTTGATTGATTGAACATTTAAAACAATTATTTACTAACAAAATATTTTTTATGAAGAAAATTGGCGTATTGCATGGTAAAGAAAGAAGTTTCCCCGAAGCATTGGTTGAAAGAATTAACAGTAAAAATGTAGTTGGCATTGTAGCAGAACCTGTAAAAATAGATATGGTAGCACAGGGAGAACCCACAGAGTATGCTGTAATATTTGACCGCATTTCTCAAGATGTTCCGTTTTACAGGGCATATTTAAAAAACGCAGCACTTTGCGGAACAGCTGTAATCAACAATCCTTTTTGGTGGAGTGCCGATGAAAAATTTTTTAATAACTGTCTTGCTACCAAAATAGGTGTACCCGTTCCAAAAACAGTTATTCTTCCTTCCAGAGATTTACCAACAGATACCAGTTCCGAATCTTTTAGCAACCTTGCCTATCCATTAGATTGGGATAGAATTTTTAAATATATTGGCTTCCCTGCATACATGAAACCTCATGCCGGTGGTGGTTGGAAAAGTGTTTACCAGTTAAATAACCTCGATGAGTTTTTTGAAAAGCATGCCGAAACCGAGCAATTGGTAATGATGCTTCAGGAAGAAATTAAATTTGAAGAATACTACCGTTGTTATTGCATAGGCGGTAAATATGTTCGCATCATGCCTTATGAACCTCGCAATCCACATCATTTAAGGTATGTTGCTAACTTCTCTCCTTCCGAAGAAAGGTATAAGCTAATGGAAGATATTGTTCTCCGCATTTGTAAATACCTTGGCTACGATTTTAATACAGTAGAATTAGCAGTAAGAGACGGTGTGCCTTATGCTATTGATTTTTGCAACCCTGCACCCGATGCAGAAGTTACCAGTGTAGGACAGGAAAACTTTGACTGGGTGGTTGAAAATGCCGCCAACTATGCTATTGAGAGAGCTCAAACCCATGTAGATGGTGCCGATAATCTTACCTGGGGAGAATACATTAAAAAAAGTAGTGCTAAACTTAAACTCTATTAGTTGAAAGTGGAGAGTTGACATTTTACTATCAACTCTTAATTGATGCTTTCAGTTCCTAATTTTCAATTATCAATTTTTAATTCTCAATTATTATGGCTGGATTGGATTATAAAAAATTTACTGTAGGTGTAGAAGAAGAGTACATGGTGATTGACCCTGTAACCCGGGAGCTTAAAAGCCACGAACAAAAAATTGTACACGAAGGCCAAAAGATTATAAAAGACAAAGTAAAGGCCGAAATGCACCAGGCCGTAGTGGAAGTAGGTACCGATATTTGTGCCGATGTAGATGAAGCATTTATGGATGTAGCAACCCTCCGCAAAACCATCAGTGGTATTGGAGAGGAACTGGACCTTTGGATAGGAGCCAGCGGCACACACCCTTTCAGTCATTGGGAAAGCCAATTAATAACAGAACATGTGCGATATAACGAAATTGTAAATGAATTACAGGAAGCAGCTCGTAGCAATTTAATTTTTGGATTACATGTGCATGTAGGAATGGAAACCCGTGAAATGGCAATTCATATCGCTAACAGTGCCCGTTACTTTTTACCACACGTTTTTGCATTAAGTACCAACTCGCCTTTTTGGGAAGGAAGAACTACCGGTTACAAATCGTTTAGAACAAAAGTATTCGATAAGTTTCCACGTACCGGCATACCCGATTATTTCGAAAGCATTGAAGCTTACGATAATTACATTAAGCTGTTGGTAAAAACCAATTGCATTGATAATGCAAAAAAAATATGGTGGGACTTAAGGGTGCATCCATTCTTTAATACAGTTGAATTTCGTATTTGTGATATCCCCATGACTGTTCAGGAAACCATCACCATCACTGCATTGTTTCAGGCCATTTGTGCTAAGCTTTACAAGTTGCGTAGTCAAAATATGAATTACATGATTTATTCAAGAGCCCTGGTGAATGAAAATAAATGGAGGGCTAGCCGATATGGTATAGATGGAACCTTAATAGATTTTGGTAAAGAGTCGGAAGTAAATACTAGAGTTTTAATATATGAACTACTCGACTTTATTGACGATGTAGTACCGCACTTAGGAAGCCAACATGCAGTAAGCCATGTTCATAAAATGTTGGAAGCAGGCACCGGTGCCGACAGGCAATTAAAGATTTTTGAAGAGACCAAAAGTCTTCCTGCTGTGGTAGATTATATTCACAATAGCTTTTTATCGGGTTTATAATTGTTTGTAATAAATATTGCTGTATATTTGCCGTCCGAAATCGGAAAATGTTTAAACACATTTTTAAAATTTTGGCTGCGTAGCTCAACTGAATAGAGCATCTGACTACGGATCAGAAGGTTTTAGGTTTGAATCCTAACGCGGTCACCACAAAATGAAAGCCACCCAATTTAGGTGGCTTTTTTTTGTTTAACTAACAGCCTATGCATTATATGTGCATTTTATTTTCCAACCAGTTAAATAAATTTTACATAGGAAGCACTTCTCAAACGCCCCAGGTAAGATTGTTGAAACATTTGGCCAACCATATAGGCTTTACCGCCAAAGCCAAAGACTGGAAAATTGTACATTTTGCACCCTTCAACAGCACTCAAGAAGCTAAACAAAGAGAAGCCCAATTGAAACGATGGAAAAACAGCCAGCGCATTCAGGCGCTCATTGGGCGGAGCGCAACTGAATAGGCATACCTACTCGAGTGTCGGGATGGTTTTAGGTTTGAATCCTATGGCAGTTACACACAACAAAAAATGGTTTGCCGATTTATGGAAACCATTTTCGTTGGTAACATTACCCATTTTTATTGAGAGACTTACACTGCTGCCAACGCATCCAGTGCATTGTTTTTTACGGCTTCTATTCCATTATCCCTGCTTGCTTCCGACTCGTACATTCGGCTAAAACCTAGGATGTTTCCATCTGTAGCCTTAACTATAAAATAGAATTTCTTGGTGGCAGATAATTTTCGTTCGAAGTTTGATTCATTTGATACAATCATTAGAAACATTGAAATGCCATTATTTCGAGCGGTTTCGTTTTTATAGCCTTCGCTTTGAAATAGTATCTGCCCGTTACTTGCAAGTAGATTGAAATAGAATTGCCCATTGGCTCCTAAAACATTTTCAAACCTGCCCATATTTACTTTTTTAAGTGTAGAAAATATAATCACACTTAATAATACAAGAACCTTGCCTATTTTAGGCTATTGACAATGGAGCTATTGTAAATAAAATCTCCCAACAGTGATATAAAGTAATATTTAAAAAGTAATGCCGGTAAGCAACCTTGCGCCTCCTGTTTCTTTGGAAGCATAATAGAGATACGCTTTAGCGGTACCCGTTTTTTGTTGTAATTGTTGCAATTCGGCTATTGGAATGCTTATCGAAAAATTTTTAGCTTCTGTATTCCTAAAAGTCCATTGCTTTAATAATTTCATTTGGGCATCTTTTAGCATCAATACCCTTTCTTTTCCGGCCATGCCACAATGATAAAATTGAACACTCAATTTACTCTTTGCATTGGTAGATTTAAGCGAAAAAGTGGATGATTGTTTCATATCCCGGTTAAATTTTTGCATAACCAATTTGTTATCTAAAAAAATTTCAAAACCTTCGCCGCCTGCAGGCGACCAAAATGCCGACAATGAAATTGTAAAGCAAATTAAAAGCGGCATCAACATGATTTTACTTGTTTTCATAACTTTAATTTTTAATGATGAAATAAATCATCTCAAAAAAATAAAAATCTACGGGCATTAAGAAACTTGTTTGACCAATTGCCGGTAATACTTGATAAAAGAAACAATACGCACAAATGAAAATTCAATTTTGGTCGGTAGGAAAGGCGCATGAGCCTTATGTAAAAGAGGGAATAGAAAATTTTACAAAAAGAATTGGGCACTACTTTCCTGCCGAATGGCATTTACTATCCACTCCAAAAAATGCTGCCACATTATCTGCAACAGATTTAAAAATAAAAGAAGCAGAAATTATTTTGAGTGCATTAAAAAAAGAAGACTACTTAATACTGCTCGACGAAAGAGGAAAATTATTAAACAGCGAAGGCCTGGCAAGTTTTTTACAACAAAGAGCCAACGAAAGCGAAAAGTGCATAGTATTTTTAATTGGCGGGGCATTTGGTGTAAGTGATACTGTTATGCGACGGGCCAATTTTACCTGGAGCTTGTCGCCATTGGTTTTTCCGCACCAATTGGTTAGGCTTATTTTAGCCGAACAGGTTTATAGAGCCTGTACCATCAACCGAAACGAAAAATATCATCATACATAATTCCCTTAGTTTTGCTTAAAACAAAAAATAAATGAGCGAATACCCCATAACCATCATGCTGATTGCTGCCAATGCAATTATTTCTTTTATTGGTTTTTCAAATGGCCAATTGGTTGAAAAAGCAATTGGTTGGCCTTATTATACTAAACACAACAATCAATGGTATCGTTTCATAAGTTCAGGCTTTTTACATGCCGATTGGATGCACCTGATTTTTAACATGTTTACCTTGTTTTTCTTTGGTTCCAATTTGGAAATTATTTTAAAGGCTTTCAACCTTGGTGGCTCAATTGCATATTTAGCCATCTATTTTCTGGGGATGATTGTGGCCGATATTCCATCTTATATTAAACACAAAGACGATTACAATTATCGCTCATTAGGTGCATCCGGTGCTGTAAGTGCAGTGGTATTTGCAGTAATTGTGTTTAGCCCCTGGAGCTCCATTTATTTATACGGTGCTATTAAAATTTCGGCTGCCGTATATGCCGTTTTATACATTGCTTATTGCATTTATATGGGCAAACAGCAATCGGACAATGTAAACCACGACGCCCATTTATGGGGATCGCTCTTTGGCCTTGTTTTTACTTTTGGATTATTAGTAGCTCTTAAACCGGGCATTTTACCTCATATTGTAAATGAACTTAAAAATTTCAGTTTGTTTGGAAGAGAGGGTGCAGGCGAAGTGTTAACATTTCTAATTCAGAGCCTGTAAGTTTACACCGGTCGTCAATTCGTTGCCCTACTACCCAAATAATTTTTTTATTGCTTTCAAGCACCCAGGTTTGCTCTTTTTGGTGAAGGGGTATTTTTTGGTCAATTAAAAACCGGCTGATTTTTTTCTTTTTCCTCATGCCTAAGGGATAAAAATAATCACCCGTTTTCCATTTACGAAGTATGAGCGGAAACTGAATATGGGATACATTCAACATAGCAACGGAAGGTTCTTTGCTAATGGCGAAAGGAGCTTTAGTAATTTCAATGTCCAATTTTCCAAGGGGAAAATTTATGGAAGTAGAATTGTCTTCAATAACATATTGTGCAGATGCAGATTCTTCTAAGGGGTAAATGATGAGCCATTTTCTGTTGCGTAAAATTCGATGGGTAGATGATGAAACATATTTCCCCGTATCGGCATTCAACAATTGGAGTACATCGTTTAATTGCCCTGATGTAAAATTAAATTCACTAATAATTTCATGCAAAACGGTGGGAAGCCCAATCGTTTTTTGCAACTTTAAAACGGGTATATGAATTTCACTTCCTTTTATAAGCAACAACTTAGCCTTTGTTTTTTCAATAGCATCAATATATACTTTGTTGATTTCTTTAAACCTTTCAGCGTTTTGCAGGAGATTTTCTTTTACTTCCGGAAAAATTTTTTGGAGTGCCGGCAGTAAATTATTTCTAAAATAATTACGGGTATATTTTTCACTGCTATTGCTGCTATCTTCCCTGTATGCCAGCTTATTTTCTATTGCATACCCATTGATTGTTTCTTTACCTGCAAATAATAAAGGCCGCACAATATTTCCATTCTTTGCCAAAATTCCTTTTAAGCCATTAATGCCGGTGCCTTTAAAAAAATTCATAGCAATGGTTTCTATATTATCATCTGCATGATGGGCCGTAGCAATAAAAGTTGGTTGATGCGTAGATTGACTACTAAGCTCCTTAAACCAGTGATACCTTAATTCTCTTGCAGCAACCTGTATGGAAACTTTATTTTTTGTAGCATATTTTTCTGTATCAAATTTTTGAATGTAAAAAGGAACAGTATATTTTTCGGCAATGCTTTTTACAAAAGTTTCATCGGCATCACTCTCCTGCCCTCTTAATTGAAAATTGCAATGGGCAATTGAAAAATTGTACCCTGCTTTTTTACACAATGCACAAAGCACCACAGAATCTACACCGCCGCTAACAGCAATTAATAAGTGGTCTTTTTGTGAAAAAAGATGTTGCTGTTTAATAAAGTTTTTAAAAGCAGTTTCAAGATTCATGTTGGGAGTTAAGAAGTAAAAGGTCAAAATTAAAAAATAAAAAATGGGGGCTTTATTTCCTATAAAAATTATTTTAATTACGAAAATATTTAGAGAACAATTCCATCAACACATCACCAAATCACCAAATCATCACATCAGCAAATCTCCAAATCAACCCATTTCAATCTCCTCTTTAGCCATTTGCAATTCATTATAAGCATGCCGGTCGTTTACATTTTTGGCTTCAGCCATTCCTGTTTCATAAATTAAAATTGCTTCTTCAAAATCTTCTTCCCTTTCTAACAATTTACCCAGGTGATAATAGGAACCAATATAGCCTGGCTCTCTTTGCAAAATGTCTTTAAAAAGTTGTTTTGCTGCTGCATCATTACCCAATTTTATATATTCCAGCGCCAGGGCATGTTGTACAAAAGCGTCGCTGGGATTGTCTTTCAAAAATTCCTGCAATTTTCCTATTCTATCCATTGTAAAATTTTTTTGACACTTCGTTCATTCTATCTTTGCAACGCTTATATTTGCATTAGTTGCATAAACAACCTTTTTATTCACCGGGCCAATCGGCCTTAAATTGAAGAAATGAAGATATTAGTTTGCATTAGTAAAACGCCCGACACAACGGCAAAAATAGCTTTCGCAGATAACAATACGAAATTTGCTACCGATGGCGTTCAATGGATTATTAACCCTTACGATGAATGGTATGCCTTAGTACGTGCCATTGAATTAAAAGAAGCGGATGCTTCTACTGTTTTGCATTTACTAAATGTTGGTGGAACCGACAGTGAGCCCATCATTCGTAAAGCATTGGCACTTGGTGGCGATGAAGCTATTAGGGTAAATACAGATAATGCCGATCCTTTTTATATTGCTTCGCAAATTGCAGCGGTTGCAAAAGATGGCGGCTACGATTTAATTTTTACCGGCAAAGAAACCATTGATTACAATGGCTCTTCCATTGGCGGAATGGTAGCAGAGCTTTTGGACCTGCCTTATATTTCTCATGCCACCGGGTTTAATTTGGAAGCCGGCAAAGCGGTAGTAGTTAGAGAAATTGAAGGCGGCGAAGAAACAGATAAAGCAGCATTGCCATTAGTGGTGAGTTGCCAAAAAGGAATGGCCGAACAACGCATTCCAAATATGAAAGGCATTATGGGTGCCAGAACCAAACCATTAAAAGTAGTAGAACCCGTAGCCGCTGAAAGCTATACTTCTGTTGCTTCTTACGATTTACCACCGGCGAAAGCGGGTGTAAAATTAATTCCTGCCGACAATGCTGCTGAATTAGTAAGGTTGTTGCACGAGGAAGCCAAAGCAATTTAATTTATCAACTTTTAAATTTTACATTCTTATGAGTGTTTTAGTTTTTATAGATCAGTCAGAAGGCCAAATAAAAAAATCATCTTATGAGGCCGCCAGTTATGCAGCTCAAACTGCTGAAAAATTAGGCACTGTAGCCGAAGCCATTGTTTTAGGAACCGTAGCCGACGATTTAGCGGCATTAGGAAATTACGGAATCAAAAAAGTGCATACGGTAGCCGATGCATCATTAAACAATTTTGATGCACAGGTATATGCTAAAGTAATTTCGCAGGCTGCGGAACAAACCGGTGCCGATGTAGTGGTATTTAGTAACAACACAAGCGGCAAAGCAATAGCACCACGCTTGAGTGTACGCTTGAAAGCAGGCCTTGTTTCGGGAGCTGTTGCATTACCCGATACAAGCAATGGATTTACGGTAAAAAAATCGGTATTCAGTGGAAAGGCATTTGCCAATATTACGGTGAGTAGTGCCAAAAAAATTATTGGCTTAAACCCCAATTCTTTTAATATAAGTACCACTGGTGGAACTGCAGAAGTTGCTGCCTTATCTGTATCAGTAGATGCAGCAAAAGTGGAAGTAGTATCGGTAAATAAAGTGAACGGTGAAGTTCCATTAAGCGAAGCGGATATAGTGGTGAGTGGTGGCCGTGGATTAAAAGGCCCCGAAAACTGGAACCTGGTAACCGACCTTGCCAAATTATTAGGAGCCGCTACGGCTTGCAGCCGCCCTGTTGCAGATATACACTGGCGCCCGCATCATGAACATGTTGGGCAAACAGGTTTAGCCATTGCACCCAATTTGTACATTGCCATTGGTATTTCAGGTGCTATTCAGCATCTTGCCGGAGTAAACAGAAGTAAGGTTATTGTGGTTATTAATAAAGACCCCGAAGCACCATTCTTTAAAGCGGCCGACTATGGAATTGTGGGCGATGCTTTTGAAGTAATGCCACAAATAATTGATGCGGTTAAAAAACTAAAAGGCGTTGCATAATTTTTTTATGGCCCATTCAAATTGATGCTGCATTCTTTGGTTTAAAAAACCTACGTGTAAAATTCTTTCACAAAGGTTAATCATAAAAGAATCTCCTGATATTTAGAGCCTTTCAAATACCATTTTGAAAGGCTTTATTTTTTATATTTGCGTTTAGTGTAGAACGTATTATCAGCCCAAAGCGTATGAAAAAAATTGAACTGGAAATTGTTGCCCTCTCTCACAGCATTACGCAATCACATTCCTATGCCGTGGTATTGGGCGAAGTAAACGGGCTGCGTAGATTACCCATTGTTATTGGTGGTTTTGAAGCGCAGGCCATTGCAGTGGCTTTAGAAAGAATGAATCCAAGTAGGCCACTCACACATGACCTCATGAAAAATTTCATGATTGCTTTCAATGTAGAGTTACATGAAATTGTAATCAACGACCTACAGGAAGGTATCTTTTACTCTCAACTCATTTGTTCTTCGGCAAACGATACCGTAGAAATTGATTCCCGCACATCCGATGCACTGGCTTTGGCTGTAAGGTTTGGCTGCCCTATTTATACTTATGAAAATATTCTGGAAAAAGCAGGTGTATTAATGGACGATGAACAACAGGGCAAAACAACAGCAGCACTGGAAGCGCCTATTCCGGAGCCGGTACATGGCAGAGATGATTTAAAAAAGATGAGCTTGACAGAACTAAACAGCTTATTGAGTGAAGTATTGGAAAGCGAAGACTACATTAAAGCCATAGCCATTAGAGATGAAATTAAAAGCAGGGGTGGAAAATAATTAAATGATACGCTTATTACTTTTCTACTTTTGTTGTTTCTATTCAAGTAGTCTTTTTTCACAGGCTTTACAAGGTAAAATTATAGATGCCGAAACGGGAAAGGCGCTTTCTGGCGCAAGCATCTATATCAACAACACTTCTATTGGTACCATGAGCGACTCCACAGGCTCATTTCAAATTCTCAACCCGGTTAATGGTGATTTAATAGCGTCTTATATTGGCTACGAAAGAACAATTACTCCAATCCAAATACTCAATTTCAGCGATAAAAATTTTCTTTTACAACTATACAAAAAACAACAAAGCCTGGAGGAAGTGTTGCTGATAAACGATGCTACCAGGGCTAAATACCTTTCCTATGTAAAAAAAATTTTATTGGGAAAAACGGAAGAAGCTGTTCACTGCAGAATTGAAAATTTAAAAGATGTATATTTCGTAAGTTCCAAAGACGGGGATGAATTTATTACTGCACGAGCAGAAAAACCACTGAAGATTTACAACAAAAAATTGGGGTATAATATACAATTCGACCTGGTAGATTTTGAATACAATCCCTATAATGGATCATATTCCTATTATGGCTTCACCGTTTTTGAGAATCTGGGCAATTCTAAAAAACATCTCAAATTCCGAGAGAACAGTTATTATGGAAGTGAGCTACAATTTTTCCGATCTGTAATTTCAGATAGCCTTATTGAAAATGGTTTCACAGTATGGAATATTGTTGCTGACAGCAGCAGCAAAGGCTATGGAAATTACAAAACAATTACTGAGCCGTTCAATAGATTTAAATTGTTGAAAAAAGATACTACAGATGGCCTTTATCAATTGTACTGGAATGTTGAATTAAGAATAGTATATAATAAAAAACTCAATGTTTTCTTAAATCGTGAAAGCTTTAGCCCCTTAATATTGCATGGTAACATTTCCCGCTTAGAGAAAGTGACTAAGTATATTTTAATTGACAAATATGGTTATGTAATAAATCCTATGCATCTTTATAAATCGGGCTATTGGTCGATGTATAGTTTGGCCAATATGCTGCCTTTTGACTATCAACCATCACCATGATTAGTTTTCCGAATTGTAAAATAAATATTGGATTAAATATATTGTCCAAAAGAGAAGATGGCTATCACAATCTTCAAACCATTTTTTATCCCATAGCCATTCATGATGCAGTTGAAATTATTGAATCAAAAAATGAAATCCCGGTTAGTTACAGCCATAGCGGCATCGAAATTTTTAGCAAGCCCGAAAATAATCTTTGCATAAAAGCCTATCATTTATTAAAAAAAGATTTTCCTTTTTTGCCCAATATTAAAATGCACCTGCACAAAAACATACCCATGGGTGCAGGGCTGGGCGGAGGTTCTGCCGATGCTGCCTTTGTTTTACTATTGCTCAACCATAAATTTGAATTAGGCTTATCGCAACCACAATTAATGGATTATGCCCTACTCCTGGGCAGCGACTGCCCTTTCTTTATTTTAAATAAACCCTGCTTTGCTACCGGGCGTGGAGAAATAATGGAACCTATAGAACTGAATTTATCGAATCACAAAATAGCCATTGTTAATCCGGGTATTCATGTAAATACCGGCCTGGCTTTTAAAAACATTTCGGTAGGAGAAAATACAGTTGATTTAAAAAATTTAATTCAACAACCCATTGATACCTGGAAAAATTCCATTATCAACGATTTTGAGAAACCTGTTTTTACGCAACATCCATCCATTGCTGCTCTAAAACAGGAGTTGTATAGCAAGGGCGCATTGTATGCCTCCATGAGCGGCAGCGGAAGTACTGTTTTTGGTATTTTCGAAAAAGATAAATTGTCCAATTTCAACTTTCCCAATCATTACTTTTTTCGCTGGATTTAAAAGCTTAGCTTTGGCCTATCAAAGCACATTTGAACATATCAATTCTTTGCAGCAATCTCGATTTGTTGAATCATTAACACTATCGGAAAGATGATTCTTTCCTACTCTTGCTTAAGAGCTCTTTTTTTTTTCAATTACTACTTTAAACAGAATGATATGCAAAACATTGAAGGCCTTAGTGCCAATACACAACATTTTATAGCATTGGAAGAAAAATATGGCGCACACAATTATCACCCGCTTCCGGTGGTTTTAAAAAAAGGGGAAGGTGTTTTTATGTGGGATGTTGATGATAAAAAATACTACGACTTCCTAAGTGGATATTCTGCCATTAACCAGGGGCACTGTCATCCTAAAATAGTTGCAGCACTGGTAGAACAAGCTCAAACGCTCACCCTTACTTCAAGAGCATTTTACAATAATTTATTGGGTGAATATGAACAATTCATGCAACAATATTTTGGGTACGATAAATTGTTGCCCGTAAACACAGGTGTAGAAGCAGTAGAAACTGCTTTAAAAATTAGTCGTAAATGGGGCTACATCAATAAAGACATTACGGAAAATGAGGCAAGAATTATTGTATGCGCTTCAAATTTTCATGGCCGTACTATTTCTGTTGTTTCTTACAGCTCCGACCCTACTGCAACCAAAGATTTCGGACCATTTACACCTGGCTTTGAAGCCATTCCTTACAACGATTTGGTTGCATTAGAAAATGCTTTGCAAGATAAAAATGTTTGTGCATTTTTATTTGAACCCATACAGGGCGAAGCAGGCGTGGTAGTTCCAGATGAAGGTTATTACAAAGGCATTCGCTCTTTGTGCAACAAGTACAATGTATTGATGGTGGCCGATGAAATACAAACCGGCCTTTGCCGAACCGGAACAATGCTGGCTTGTGATGCAGAACAGGTAAGGCCCGATGTAGTAATACTTGGCAAAGCATTAAGTGGAGGAGTATTACCGGCAAGTGCTGTATTGGCCGATGATGCTGTAATGATGAACATAAAACCCGGAGAACATGGCAGCACATACGGCGGCAACCCCCTGGCTTGTAAAGTAGCAATGGCGGCATTAACGGTTTTAAAAGAAGAAAACATGGCCGCCAATGCTGCAGCAATGGGAACTTTATTAAGAGATGAATTGGCAAAATTAAACTCACCCTATATTTCTATTATTAGAGGCCGTGGTTTACTCAATGCAATTGTAATAAAACATCACAACCCCGATGCTGCATGGGATCTTTGCATGGCCATGAAAGAAAATGGATTGCTGGCCAAGCCAACACATGGAGATAAGATAAGGTTTGCGCCTCCCCTCACTATTACAGCAGCACAGGTAAAAGAAGCCGTAAGTATAATTGGAAAAAGTTTAGAACAGCTTGCTTTACTATCTAAATAATTTTGCAACATGCAAAAAATGAAAAACAATATTTGGAAGCAGGCTGTAGTGGGTATTAGCGATGGCATTATTATTTCATTAGCCTTTAGTACTGCCATTGCATTTACTTATGGCGATAACAGACCGGTGTTTATTACAACCTTATCTATAGCAATATTGGGCGGTATTGTAATGAGCATTGGCGGATTTTATGCAGCCAGGTTTAGAATGGAAAGTTTAACCATTCATTCGGAGGAAGAACAAAAGCAATTAGAAAAAGAAGAAACCGAAAAAACCATTGCATTGTTTAAAAAACTAAACCTGGGTGAGGATATGCAAAACCAGGCTGCCTTTGAAATAGAAAAAGACAGTACAGAATGGAAAGCTTTTTTGCAAAAGAATCAGCAGCCTTTTGAATTACCCGATAAAAAACAACTGCCTTCTTCGGCTCTTATCATTGGATTCTCTTTTTTTGCAGGGGCATTATTGCCCTTACCGGCTTACCTTTTTATTGCAGATATACACAAAGCAATTCAATACGCTGTGGCAGCTACATTAATATTGCTGTCAATAGTGGGTTACATTAAAAGCAGCATCAACGGTGAGCATAAACTGTGGGGGAGCGCCAGACTTTTATTATTAGGAGCTGTTGCCACCGCATGTACCTGCTGGGTTGCAAAAATTTTTATAACCTAATTCTATCACTCAACCTTTCGTTTTAAATAAGCAGAATAATCGGGCAAAATGGTTTCATAGCTTTCTTGCATAAGCGGTGAGGTAACTATAAAATCGGCGGTGGCTCTATCGCAAGCCAATAATATATTCCAGGCTACACCCAGGCGTAACAATGCTTTTACATCACTATCATGCGGCTGTGCTTCCATGGGATCCCAAAAAAAAATGAGTATATCAATTTTACCTTCTGCAATCATAGCTCCTATTTGTTGATCGCCGCCTAGTGGGCCACTCAACACTTTTTTAACCGGCCTCTCTAATTCGGCTTCCAATATTGTACCGGTAGTACCGGTTGCAATCAACTCATGCCGGGCTAAATAGGTTTTATTATAAATTGCCCATTCCATTAATTCTGCTTTTTTATGGTCGTGTGCTACCAGGGCAATGGTTTTTATTTGAGGGAATAATCTTTTTTGTATCATAAATGTCTGTATTTTTTTATTCGATATTGTTTAGGATAAATTTGAATTGCCCCGACCTAAAGGTCGGGGCAATTCAAAAATCAAATTCCCTTTTGCATTAAAACAAATAATTCTGTGCCTGCCCTGGGACTAATTGAATTTTTGCAATCTGTCAAATACTTTATATTTAGCAATGGAGAAAATAATTTTTCATATTCTTTGCTGCTTCCACCAAACGGAGGCCCTCCATCAAATGTTCTATTAAATAATAAACCTACCAATTTACCATTGGGTTTAAGCAATTGATTTATTTTATTTGCATAAGCTGAGCGTAAATTTGGTTCTATTGCACAAAAAAAAGTTTGCTCTACAATTAAATCAAATGGCTGCTGAAGGTTAAAAAAGTTATCATGAATTACATGCAGTTCTTTTCCATCAAATGCATTTAATCTTCTTTTAATTGCTTCTACCGCATTGGAAGATAAATCAACCACGGTTACATTTTTAAAACCACTTTGCAATAAATATTCAGCTTCATAAGCATTGCCACAGCCGGGAATCAAAATGGCTATTTCTTTATTTTGAAGCTGATCAAAATATTCTTTTAAAGGGGTTGAAACAAAACCAATATCCCACCCGGTTTGGTCGGTTTTATATCGGTTGTTCCAATATTGCTCATCTAACTGTACTGCTTTACTCATGATTTTGTGCTATGCCTTTTATTTTTTGAAATATTGTGAATATTCCATTCTATTTTTTCACTAAAAGCAAATTGACGAACAGCGCAATTTTGTTTGTAACAAATTTTACAACTATTCTCCATGCAGGCATCGGAATGAACAAACAATTCAACCGACTCGCCGTATTTGTTTTTTACCAATGCTGCTAAATTATCCACTTCCTGGTGTGCTTCTATTACATTAAAATACCAGGGCACAGTAAGATGACAATCGAGATGCAAGGTTGGGCCGTATTTTATAATGCGAAGGTTGTGCAGGTCAATCCAATTTTCTGTGCGATTTTCATTTAGAGAAAGTACCAGATTGTTCAGCAAATCTTCATCGGCTTCATCCATTATACCTGCCACAGAACTTCTTATAATTTTATACCCGGTATAAATAAGAATGAATGAAAATAAAATGGCGATAGCACAATCAATCCACCAAATTTTTGTAAAATATAATACTACTAAACCCAAAACAATTCCAATAGTGGTATAGGTATCGGAATGCAAATGTTTGCCGCTCGATATTAATGCCAGCGAATTATTTTTTTTACCGGTTCGCAAACAGATGGAACCCAAAACATAATTAACCAATGCAGTGGCGGCAACCAATACAATGCCCCAATCCAATTTTATTATAGCCGTTGGTTTTAAAATACTATCCACTGCTTCATAAATAATAAAAAAGCCTGCTACCAATATCAAGGTTCCTTCTATTGCGGCAGTAATAAATTCAACTTTTCCATGCCCATAAGGATGATCCGCATCCTTTGGTTTGGCAGAAACAAACAAACTAAACACACCAATAAATGCTGCCAATACATTCACTATACTTTCCAATGCATCGGTTAAAATAGCTACTGAGCCGGTTACATACCAGGCAAACATTTTTACGGCAAATAGTATAAAAGAAACTACTGCTACCCTTTTCTGCACTTTTAAATTGTATTGAGAAGTTGTCATGTTTTATATGCTTCAACAAAGATAAGGCTCAACTTTAATGAGCTTCCCGTTTTAAAAAAATCTACATTTCAACGCTATTTCTTCAATCAAAAATCCTCCGAAAGCAGTAATAATTCCCTTACTTTTGTGGCACTTAAAAACAAATTGCTATATGAATTTTCAACTATCTGAAGAGCACTTGATGATACAGAAAGCGGCGAGGGATTTTGCTCAAACCGAATGTCTTCCCGGAGTAATTGAAAGGGATGAACAACAAAAATTTCCTAAAGAACAAATTGAAAAATTAGCCGACCTGGGTTTTATGGGCATGATGGTGAAACCGGAATATGGCGGTAGTGGAATGGATACCATTAGTTATGTATTGGCAATGGAAGAGATAAGTAAAGTAGATGCCAGCGTGAGCGTATGCATGAGCGTAAATAATAGCCTGGTTTGCTATGGCCTGCAGGAATATTGCACCGAAGAACAAAAACAACAATATTTAACGCCATTGGCACAAGGCAAAAAAGATGGCGAACTATACATTGGCGCCTTTTTATTGAGCGAACCCGAAGCAGGAAGTGATGCCACATCGCAAAGAACCACCGCTGAAGATAAAGGCGATTATTACTTACTGAATGGTACTAAAAACTGGATTACCAATGGCGGCTCTGCCAGTGTGTATTTGGTAATTGCACAAACCGATGTGAGCAAGGGCAGCAAAGGCATCAATGCATTTATTGTAGAAAAAAACTGGCCGGGTGTGGTAGTGGGTGCAAAAGAAAATAAATTGGGTATTAGAGGCAGCGATACGCATACCATTTTATTCAACGATGTAAAAGTTCCCAAACAAAATAGAATTGGCGAAGATGGCTTCGGTTTTAAATTTGCCATGAAAACTTTGGCAGGCGGTCGTATTGGTATTGCATCGCAGGCATTGGGTATTGCAAGTGGCGCTTATGAACTGGCAAAGGATTACAGCAAACAACGAAAAGCTTTTGGTACCGAAATTATGAACCATCAAATTATTCAATTTAAACTGGCTGATATGGCTACCAAAATTGAATGTGCAAGATTGCTTTGCCTTAAAGCGGCATTTGAAAAAGACCAACACCAGGATTATACCTTAAGCAGTTCTATGGCAAAAGTATTTAGCAGCGAAACTGCTATGTGGACTGCAACCGAAGCGGTGCAAATACACGGTGGCTACGGTTTTGTAAAAGAATACCATGTAGAACGTTTGATGCGTGACGCTAAAATTACACAGATATACGAAGGAACCAGCGAAGTGCAAAGGATTGTGATTGGGAGAACTATTCTTAAGTAATGTACTGACATGATAATTTGATAATGTGTTAATGATATAAATTGTTAGCACATTTTTATTTTGGCTACACTACACTGTTATGCCATCATCTGCTTTTTGTAAATTTGCGGCAATGAATATTAATAAAAAGAAATACACCGAAATAGTTTCATCGCTTTCCAAAAACCAGGTATTGGTGGCTGTTTCAAAAGTACAGCCCATAGAATCCATCAAAGCATTGTACCAACTAGGTCATCGGGATTTTGGAGAAAATTATGTTCAGGAATTATTAGCCAAAGAAGCTGCTTTGCCCAAAGATATTCGCTGGCATTTTATTGGCCATTTGCAAAGCAACAAAGTAAAATACATTGCTCCCTTTGTTCACCTAATTCATGGAGTGGATAGTGAAAGCCTTTTAAAAGAAATAAACAAGCAGGCCATTAAAAACAACCGGGTAATTGATTGTTTGTTACAGGTACATATTGCAATGGAAGATACAAAGTTTGGGTTCGATGAAAATGAACTTACTCAATTACTCCTCAAACCCAACAATATAATTCAAGATTTAAAAAGCATACACATTAAAGGCCTAATGGGCATGGCAAGTTTTAGCGATGATGTAAACTTAGTGAGAAGCGAGTTTAAAAAATTGAAAGAGTTGTACAATAAATTAAATACTTCCTTCTCTATTCTCTCCATGGGTATGAGTGGTGATTACAAAATTGCCCTGGAAGAAGGCAGTAATATGATTCGGGTAGGCAGTTTAATATTTGGCGCCAGGCAGTAACATCAGAATAAATAGATATTTTTTTTGCTCGTATATTTTTAAAATTCCGGTTGCAGGTGAATAAGTATCAAACGAAAGGAAAGAAATTTTGATTTGTTAATTTTATAGGCATTGTGTATTGATGCTGCCAACTGCATCATCTATTTATATAACTTTATACTATGACAGCCTGGGAAAAAGCATTTGAATCTGAAAAAAATAGAAAAGCAATTACCTACACAGCTATTGTGTTGGGAATTTTATTGCTGATGTTTTTTTTAATAAGCTGGAAAAACCAGCCTCCCACTCCACCCATTGTGGAAGATTTAATTGAAATTAATTTAGGAAACAATGAAGAAGGTTGGGGCGAAGAACAACCTTTGATAAAAGGAGAAATGTCGCCCAACCAACAGGCAACCGTAGTTCCTCAACAACAAGCAAAGGCACCGGATGAAGCCGAAGAACCCATAACAGCAGATGATAATGCCGAAGAAAGCGCAGCACCGGTAACCAAAACAGTAAAAGCAACACCAAAAGTTACCAAACCATCTGTTACCACAGCTTCGCCTACACCTACTCCTAAGCCACAAAAACCAAAGATTACTTACAATGGTCCTGGCAATGGAAATGGCAACAATGCCACAGAAGACAATGGCTATAGAATGCAAGGCAATAATAAAAATGGCAAAGGCGATGGCGGCTCGCCAACAGGCCACCCCGATTCTTATGGCAATACGCCCGGGGGAAAAGTTGCAGGTGGCGCATTGAGAGTTTCAAAAGGCGATAGAAGCATTATCAACAATTATATTTTTATGGGCGATTTACCCAAGGCTACCATCAATGCCATTATAAAAGTTTCACCCGAAGGAAAAGGAACTTTTGTAAGTTTTGATAAAGGCAGTACCAGTACCGATGCCAGGTATGCTACAGCTATACGCTCCTATTTGCCCAATATAAAATTCAATAAAACTGACCATGAATCAATCGTTACGGTTCCTTTTAATTTCAGGGTTCAGTAAATAAATTAAAAATTCAAAAAGAGCATCCAAAAAGGTTGAAACGGTTTTTCTATTTGAGCTTTTTTAATTTTGAATTTTTAATTTTGAATTTCTAATTTGTTCCATGACCTACCAGGCCACCCTCGAATATCTCTACACCCAACTGCCCATGTTTACCCGCCAGGGTGAAAAAGCTTATAAAAAAGATTTGCACAATACCTTGGCTTTATGCGAAGCATTGGGTAACCCTCAGCAAAAATTTAAAAGCATTCATATTGCCGGCACCAACGGCAAAGGTAGTACCAGCCACATGCTTGCGGCTATCCTACAACAGGCCGGATACAAAACCGGCTTATACACATCGCCACATATCAAAGATTTTGGGGAACGCATTCGCATCAATGGCAACATGATAGCGCAACAATTTGTGGTTGATTTTGTAGAACGAACCAAAAAAATTACGGCATCCATTGAGCCTTCTTTTTTTGAACTAACCGTTGCAATGGCTTTTGAATATTTTGCCCAACAGCAAATTGATATTGCTGTAATTGAAACCGGCCTGGGCGGTTTATTGGATAGTACCAATGTAATTACACCTGAACTTTCTGTAATTACCAATATTGGTTTTGACCATGTAAATATACTGGGCAATACTTTGGAAGCAATTGCCTTTCAAAAAGCAGGCATTATCAAAAAAAATGTTCCGGTTGTAATTGGCGAATATTTGCCCGAAACAAAACCGGTTTTTGAAGCAAAAGCCAAGCAAGAAAATGCGCCCATTGTTTTTGCCAACAATTTATTTGAAATTGAAAATGCTCAACAGCAAAACTTGTTGCACTGCACAGTAAAGGACACCGGCAATTTTAAAAGCAGCGATTTTGATTTAGATTTAACAGGTGCTTACCAGTTAAAAAATTTAAAAACTGTTTTAGCCTCTGTAAAACAATTAAACGAATTAGGCTATAATATTTCGGATGAACAAGTAAGGATTGCTTTTTCGCAGGTGAAGCAACTAACAGGCATGCGTGGCCGCTGGGATATTTTACAAACCAACCCAACAGTAATACAGGATGTAGCACATAATACTGATGGTATCAAGCAAGTATTAGAACAACTGAACAATTATTACCCTCAATCAAAAATTCATTTTGTATTAGGTTTTGTAAAAGACAAAGATGTAGCACATGTACTGGAATTGTTTCCAAAGAATGCCGGTTATTATTTTACCAATGCCCATATTCCAAGAGCCTTACCTGCAGCAGAACTAAAAGAATTGGCTTTGGAAAAAGCTTTAACCGGAAATTGTTTCGACAATGTGAATGATGCTATTGCCTCGGCAAAAGCAAATGCTTTAAACAATGACGTAGTGATGATTTGCGGGAGCTTTTTTATTATAGCAGAAATTGAATAGGCAATTCAATTATTGTTTATCCAAATACTCAAATGCATAAAACATGCAGAGTGCATGCATAGCCTGTGGAATTTTATTTTGTTTCAATAATTGCCTTACTTCTTCAACCGGTTTAAAATGTATGCTAATTTCTTCATTAGGGTCTAAGGCTTGATCGGCTACTTTTTTTCCGCCGGTGGCTAAAAACATATAAGTGTAATTACTTAACACACCTGGGTTGGCTGCCGTTTTACCCAGCGCAATAAAATTATTAAATGAATAGCCCGTTTCTTCCAACAGCTCTCTTGCTATGGCGGTTGGAGGCGTTTCACCGGCATCAATAAATCCGCCCGGTAATTCAAGAATGCTTTCTTGTATAGGATGCCTGTATTGTTCAACCAAAACAATTTCGTTTTTTTCGGTAATGGCTACTGCACATACACTCACAGGCAACTCTACTACATAATAAGGATCTACTATTTTACCCGCAGCCGTTACATAAGAATCTTTACGAGCTGTAAAATAAGTGTGCTTGTTGATATATTCCTGCGAAAGCGTTTTAGGTTCCATTATACATTATCAATTAAAAGTAAAAAACCAATATTTTCAGAATACATTGGGCTAAAGCCCGGTTGTATTGTGTTATTTTATTCCCCCCCCGACCTAAAGGTCGGGGCAAAGGACAGGGCAAAGGATTGGGCTAAGGTCGAGGTAAAGGTCGGGGCATTGAAAGCATCAACCGACAAGAGCTTAAAACCAATTTGCAATTTAATTCTCGTACGATAGCGAACACAAATTATACATTATCAATTATACATTATACATTACCAAATATACATTGTCAATTATACATTAAAACCAACCCATCCTATCTCTCAACCGAATAATATGTGCCACATGGTGTTTACCATGCCAGGCATACATACCCAGCAGGTACCAAAGCGTCATGGTTTGCTGATGCTCGGGATGAAAAACGGTTCTATTCCATTCTTCTGTTTTAATATTTTTTAAAACCTCCAGCATACGCTTATGTACTGCATACAAAATGGTGATGGAAATATTAATTGGAAGGTTTTTTGTATCTGCCATTTGAGCCCACAGTTTTTCTTCGTATGGTTTTATGGTTGGGTTATCTTCGGTTAAGCCCAGCTTAAAACGTATGTAAGCATTCATGTGGCTATCGGCAACATGATGTACTAACTGATGCACCGTCCAGCCTTCGGGCCTGTATGGAGTTTGCAATTGAGCCTCATCTAAATTCTCAATGGCCTCCTCCATTAGCATCGGTAGTGTTTCAATACTGAACAACCATTCTCCAAGCTGTGTTTCGGAGAATGGTTGTTCAATATATTTCCCAATGGGATATTTTAATTCTTCCATTATTGTGTAACCGCTTTTTTAATATCTAACAGTTCAATGTCAAAAACTAAAACCTGGTTGGGCCCTATTACTCCACCGGCGCCTCTTTCGCCATATCCCAAATCACTTGGTATTACCACATTCCATTTAGCACCTTTGGTCATATGTTGCAAAATTTCTGTCCAGCCTCTAATAACACCACTCAAGGGGAAAGTAGCCGGTTCTCCTCTATCATAAGATGCGTCAAACTTTGTACCGTCGGTTAAAGTACCTGCATAGTGTACCACTACTGTATCGGCTGCTGTTGGTTTTACTCCATTTGCTTCGCCTTCTTTTAAAATAGTGTATTGTAACCCGTTTGGTAGTACAGTTACTCCCGGTTTCTTTTTATTTGCTTCTAAAAATGCATTGCCTTTTGCTTTTTCGCCTTCCATTTTCTTTTGGGCAAATTCCTGTAGTTTTTGTTGTAAGGTCATATTACATTGTTCTTCGTTCAATAAAGTGGATGGGCTGTTTTTAAAAACATCTTCAATGGCTTTTTGTACCAATGCTGTATTTACATTGGGTACTCCCTGCGATTTCATACTTTTGGCTATGCTGTAACCGGCAGCATAACTAAAACTATCCACTGCATTATTTAATATCAATGCCGAAACAGGTGTTTTTGCCGTAATCGGTTTTTTAACTGTTGCTTTTTGTGCATAAGATGCCGCAGTGAATGATACTGCTGCCAGCAAACAAAGTGCTGATTTTTTCATTTGTACTATTTTACTTTTTAAAAATTACTGCAAATAAAAGAAAGTTTATTCTTCCCTGATTTGCCTACCTGTTAAATGTATGAAAACATCTTCGAGGTTGGCTGCTTTTACCTGCCTGGGCCTTTCAAAGCCGGTAGCAACCAGTTCATCAATCATTTTATCGGGAGTATCTAATTTTATTATTTGGCCTTCATTCATAATGGCAATTCTATCGCATAGCTGCTCGGCTTCATCCATATAATGAGTGGTGATAATTACGGTGGTGCCATTGGCTCTTATCTCTTTAATTAAATCCCACAAATTTCGTCTTGCCTGTGGGTCAAGGCCGGTAGTAGGCTCATCTAAAAAAATAATTTTGGGTTGATTGATAAGTGTAGTGGCTATGGAGAAACGCTGTTTTTGTCCGCCGCTGAGTTCCTTTGTTTTGTTCTTGGCTTTATCCTGCAGGTTTACTTTTTTTAATAGCTCCATTGCATCTACTTCTTTATTGTATAAACCCGAAAACAAACTTATCAACTCCAATAAAGTTAACGATGGATAAAAGCCGGAGGTTTGCAATTGCACCCCAATTATTTTTTTTATACCATCAGGATGTTTATCAATATCCATTCCATCAACCACAATGTTACCAGAGGTTTTCTTACGCAATGTTTCCATTATTTCTAATGTAGAAGATTTACCTGCACCATTAGGGCCCAGCAATCCAAAAATTTCTCCTTCAAATACATCAAAAGAAATGCCTTTTACAGCAGTAAAATTTCCATAAGATTTTACTAAGTCTTTTACAGAAATAATGGGTGATGTCATTGAATGTTATTTACTCGGGTTTAAGATAGGTTTCTAACTCCTGCATCATTTCAATACTGCCCACAAAAAATGGTGTACGTTGATGCAGTTTTGTAGGCACAATATCTAGCACTCTCTGTTTACCATTGCTGGCTTTTCCCCCGGCTACTTCCATAATAAAAGCAAATGGATTGCATTCATACAATAATCGAAGTTTACCTTCTGGCCTATCGCTGGTGCCGGGGTACATAAAGATGCCACCTTTAATAAGATTGCGATGTACATCGGCCACCATGCTGGCAATATACCGTTGCGTATAAGGGCCACCGTTTGTTTTATCTTTTTTCTGGCAGGCTGTTATATAAGCCTTCACCGGTTCTTCATACTTAAAAAAATTGCCGTGGTTTACTGAATATAATTTACCGTTCGGCGGACATTTAATATCGGGATGACTAAGGGTAAACTCTCCAATGGAAGGGTCCAGTGTAAAACCATTCACACCTCTGCGGGTTGCATATACCAACATGGTACTGGAGCCATATACTACATAGCCTGCGGCTACCTGCTTGTTTCCAGGTTGCAAAAAATCGGCTTCGGTGGCGGGCTTACCTAGTTCGCTCACCCTGCGGTAAACGCTAAAAATAGTACCGATAGAAACATTCACATCTATATTGCTACTACCATCCAATGGATCAAATAGACAAACATATTTTGATTTATTACTTATTTCATCATTGAACACAACAAATTCATCCATTTCCTCGCTTCCTATACCTGCACAACTTACTCCATGCTGCAGCACACCCATCATTTGGTTATTGGCAAAAATGTCGAGCTTTTTCACTTCTTCCCCTTGTACATTGGTAGTGCCATAGTCGCCCAAAATATCTACCAGTCCGGCTTTATTTACCTCTACATTTATTCGTTTGGCAGCAAGGCCAATATCTCTTAAAAGGTTTGACAATTCACCCGTAGCCTGGGGAAAATCCCTTAACTGCTGCAGCGTGAATTCATCGAGGGTTTGTACTTTTCTATTAATAGCCATAAAAAGTGCAGATTTACATATAAGCAATTAGATTTGCAACACAAAAATAGGAAGTTCAANNCAACAACCAACGACCAACGAACAACGAATTTATGAAAGTGTACAAATTTGGCGGAGCAAGCATCAACAGTGTTGACCGAATTAAAAACGTAGCCAATATAATCAATGAGCACAAATCGGAGAAGCTATTGGTTATTATTTCTGCAATGGGCAAAACCACCAATGCTTTAGAAGCAGTGGTGAATGCTTACTTTGAAGGCAGGAAGGAGGATGCGTTGCAATTGTTTGAACAAATAAAAGAAAGCCATCTCAATACCTTAAAATTTGTTACCACGCTGCAATGGAATGCTGCTACAATACAAATGAAAGATTTTTTCACCGAAATAGAATGGTTACTGCACGATAAACCCGTTCGCCATTACGATTATTATTACGACCAGGTTGTTTGTTGTGGCGAACTGTTTAGCACCGCAATAGTGGCCTGGCATTTAAAAGAAATAGGCATTGATGCTGCCTGGGTTGATGTAAGAGACATTGTAAGAACCGATAACAATTTTAGAGATGCCGGTGTTGATTGGGCCTTTACCGAAAATGCCATTCAACAACAAATAAAACCACTTTTTAATAAGCATGATGTGGTGATTACCCAAGGCTTTATTGGTGCTACTGATGAAAATGAAAGCACTACATTAGGCAGAGAAGGCAGCGATTATTCGGGTGCCATTTTTGCCAATTTATTACCTGCCAAATCGGTGAGCATTTGGAAAGATGTAGATGCTGTGATGAACGCCGACCCCAAACAATTTGCAGATGCTGTAAACATTCACGAACTCAGCTATGCCGAAGTAATTGAAATGGCTTACTATGGTGCACAGGTAATTCATCCAAAAACCATTAAGCCGCTTCAAAACAAAGGCATTCCATTATATGTAAAAAGCTTTATCAACCCGGTATTGCCCGGCACGGTTATTAGCAATACACATGTAAAAGGATTACCTCCAATAATTGTGATAAAAGAAAAGCAAGTGTTGATGCAATTCAAGTCGAAAGATTTTTCTTTTGTGGAAGATAAACCGGTGGAGCAATTGCATCATATTTTCAAAGAAATAAAAGTAAAGCCCAACCTTTCGCAAAACACCGCCATATCCTTACTTTGCTGCTTTGATGAACATGCAGAAAAAACTGATCGGCTGGCATCAGAAGCTTCTGAAATTTTTGATGTGATAGTAGAAAAAGATTTAACCCTCTTAACAATCCGTTATTATGATGAGGCAACAATTGAAAAATTAACAACAGAGAAAACAGTAGTGCTTACACAACAGACACCGGTTACCGTGCAAATGCTGATGAAATGAGTGGAGAGTGAAATGGGTTGATTTGGTGATTTGGAGATGTGCTAATGAGATAGTTCTTTAAATATTTTCGTAATTAATATAATTTTTTAAAGGGCATACATAAATATTGACGTATCAAACCTACTTTTTAAGCAACATAATTTATCATTTTTATCCGACTAAAAAATTTCAAAATGGGCTAAATCCCATAAGCGGTGCTGGTTTCAANNCTTAAGCCCAGGGCTATTGATTTAAATCCTCTCCCACTGGGCTTTAGCCCAACTTAGTCGGATAATAGTAATAATTTATGTAGAAAATAAAATGGAAAAAAAAGCCCCTTTTTTGACTTTTGACTTTTTACCTTTTAATTAAACACATACTCCCCTTTCATGTTCACCATTATTATGGGCAGTTGTTTCTTCAATTCAAAATAGTCAAATGCCTTGCGGATGTTTTCATTAAAAGCTTTTAGGTAGAGGTTGTTTTGTATGGTTTGGTTAAGGTAATCCATTGATTTTTTTACATTGTATCGAACCGGGAATACATGCACCGGAATAAACTCCTGCCCTTCTTCTTTAGCTGCACCGGCAATAATAAATAATTCTTCAATGGGTGCATCGGCAATAGGAATACATCCCGTAGAAACACAATTGCCATGAATATAAATATTATTTCCCGGGCGGTTTTGGTCGCTGAGAATAATATCCGAGGCATTAGGATAATTTAAACCTAAGGATAAATGATAGGAACTATTAGGATTAAACTCGTTGATATAATAAAACCCTTCCGGAACCTGGTAATCGCCTTCTAACCTTTTAGGGCCCATAGTTCCACTTTGCATACACACTTTATAGGTCTTAAACAATTTAAACGGCTCAGTTTCCTTACCCTTTACCCATACTTCCAACTGGCGATCGAATTTAAAGGAGCGAATATAAACCTCTGCAGGAGGCCACACTAAGTTTTGCTTTTCAAACTGTTTTACAATGGTATCCTCGGCACGCTTGTAGGCATCAGCAACCCTGGTACTGTTTTTACGCATTTCTGATGGCGTTGGCTGAGCAATAACATTTTTAATGCTACCTAAAATTATAACTGAAAAAAGAATGCAAAATGCAATTAATGGGTTCTTCATTCTTAATAGCAAAATTGGGGGTTACATACTCAAAACGTGAAAATAGGGATTTTCTTGTTCATGACTTGTTAAAGGTATAGTTAGTTGGTCCATTGTTTATTGGTTTATTAGTCCATAGTTTATTAGTCCATTGTTTATTGGTTTATTAGTCCATAGTTTAAGAGTACTTAATTTATAGCTTAACTTACCATCGATTACCCAAATATGGACTATGGGCTAAATAACTATGGACTAACCAACTATAAACTAAAAAACTATGAACTACCCAACCAACAAACCATGTACTAATAAACCAAAAAAGAAAAAGTTTAAGGAATTCGCTTTGATATTATGGGTCAATTGAATATTTTGTACTACCTAAATAAAAGTTTAATCAATTTAACATAACTGTTTATGCCCTTTAAATTTGAAAACTTAAACATTTGGAAAAAGGCACTTGAATTAACCATTGAAATAAACGATGTTGCTAAACTCTTCCCCAAACATGAACTCTATAGTCTTTCAAGTCAAATACGTAGGGCATCCGATTCTGTCGTATTAAATATTGCCGAAGGTTGTACAGGTCAATCTAACCGTGAGTTTAACAGGTTTCTTGGCTTTTCAATGCGATCGGGAATTGAAGTTGTTAGTTGCCTTTATATAGCAAAGCGAAAAAAATACATAGATGAAATTAACTTTGCAAAGTATTACAACGAATATGAACTACTCTGCAAAATGATAAATGCATTACGCAGCAATTTAAAGCAAACCTTCACAAACAATAAAAACAGCGTATAGTCGCTACCAAAACCATTTACCAACAACCCTTCAATTAAAAGCAATCAGCTATAGGAATTATAGTCTAAAAAACTATTGGCCAACTAACCAACCATCGACTAAAAAACCATGGACTAAACAACCAACAAACCATGGACTAANNCTCGCATCCTGTTCTCTTTCCAATGCTTCAAACAGCGCTTTAAAATTTCCCTTACCAAAACTCTTTGCACCCTTACGCTGAATAATTTCAAAGAAAAGCGTTGGCCGGTCTTCCAAAGGTTTGCTGAAAATTTGCAGCAGGTAACCTTCATCGTCCCGGTCAATTAAAATGCCCAGGTCTTGTAAAGGTTTAAGGTCTTCATCAATTTGGCCTACTCTATCGAGCACATCGGCATAATAGCTTGCGGGCACTTTCAAAAATTCCACACCACGGCTTTGCAAATCTGTAACAGTTTCTATTATGTTATTTGTAGCAATGGCCACATGTTGCACACCTTCGCCATTGTAAAAATCTAAGTATTCTTCTACCTGGCTTTTTTTCTTGCCTTCTGCGGGCTCGTTAATTGGAAACTTCACGTATCCGTTACCGTTGCTCATTACTTTGCTCATCAATGCACTGTACTCGGTAGAAATATCGTTATCGTCGAAACTCAAAATATTTCTAAAGCCCATCACATCTTCGTAAAATTTCACCCAGGGATTCATTTGGTTCCAACCCACATTACCCACACAGTGATCCACATACAGCAAACCGGTTTCTTTAGGATTGTAACTGTTTTCCCATTTTTTAAAACCCGGCATAAACACACCACTGTAATTTTTCCTTTCAATAAATAAATGCACCGTATCGCCGTAAGTATGTATGCCGCTCATTACAACTTCCCCCATTTCATCTTTTAATGTGGCAGGCTCCATATAACTTTTACCGCCACGCATAGTGGTTTGCTTCCAGGCATCGGTGGCATCATCCACCTTTAGTGCTAAAAATTTCACGCCGTCACCATGTTTGTAAATATGATCGGCAATGGCATTATCCGTACGCAACGGAGTAGTTAAAACAAAAGTGAGTTTATTCTGCCGAATCACATAGCTTGCCCGGTCTTTCACGCCAGTTTCGGGCCCGGCATAGGCAAGGCTTTGAAATCCAAAAGCTGTTTTATAAAAATGAGCCGCTTGCTTTGCATTGCCTACATAAAATTCCACATAGTCTGTTCCATGCAAAGGCAAAAAATCGGNNGATGAATCAAAAACTATTGAATTCATTCATAACATTTATCCATCGCCAATGTCATCATCAGCAACGAATAGCAAAAGCGCTTATCGCCAAAAACTTTATGTGGATAATCGGGAATCATCTAGAGGCCAAAGATAAAAATAAAATTAGAACAGTATCTCTTTTGGTTTTTTTAGACTATAGTTATTGGTCCAAGTTCTGCCATTGAACCCGCTACTACCCAATCAACCAATCAACCGAACCCACTATATTTGCTGCATGATAAAAGCAGGCATACTTGGCGGAGGCCAACTCGGCAGAATGTTATTACAGGCAGCAGCCAACTACCCGGTAGAAACCTATGTTTTAGAAAACGATTCCGAATGCCCTGCGGCACATTTGTGCCATCATTTCACCAAAGGCAATATTACCAACTTTGATGATGTTTATAATTTTGGAAAAGGCTTAGATGTACTTACCATCGAAATAGAAAGTGTGAATGAAGATGCGTTGGAAAAATTAGAATCGGAAGGTGTAAAAATTTTTCCCAAACCTTCGGCACTTCGTATCATTAAAGACAAAATTCTACAAAAACAATACTATCAAGCCCAACAAATACCTACCAGTGATTTTGTGATTACTACCGATAAAGCAACATTAAAACAACAGGAAGCTTTTTTACCTGCTGTACACAAGTTGGCCAAAGGTGGTTACGATGGCAGAGGTGTGCAGGTAATTAAAACAGCCAACGAAATGGATGCAGGCTTTGATGCTCCGGCTGTATTAGAAAAAATGGTGGACATCAAAAAAGAAATAGCCATTATGATTGCCGTTAATGAAAAGGGTGAAACGGCTATTTATCCACCGGTAGATATGGTTTTTGACCCAAAACTTAACCTCTTAAATTACCAAATAAGCCCCGCCGAATTACCCGAAAAAGTTTTTTGGAAAGCAGAAGCCATTGCATTAAAAGTGGTGAAAGAATTAAAAAGTCCCGGCATATTTGCCGTTGAATTGTTTGTAGATTTTGAAGATAAAGTGTGGGTTAACGAAACAGCACCAAGAGTACACAACAGTGGCCATCATACCATTGAAGCCAATTACAGCAGCCAGTTNNCGGCAGCCATTGTAAACGTATTGGGTGCCGAAGGTTTTAGCGGGCCGGCATACTATGAAGGGTTGAATCAAATTTTAGCTATGGACAATGTGTTTGTTCATTTATACGGTAAAAAAGAAACCAAGCCCGGGCGTAAAATGGGCCATATCACCATCATCAGCAACGAAAAGCAGGAACTCTTGCACAAAGCCAACCAAATTACACATATTATTTCCGTTAAAACATTGTAAGCATTTTCTGCATATCTGCTTGCCAGTCATACTTTTTTGAAGCCAACATAGGCTTTCTAACCTATTTTTGCACTCAACTATTTCAACTTCTAATTAATAGATATGTATTCAACTCTATATAGAAAGTATTTACTTTTTGGGCTGGTTGTAATTTTATTATTACCAGCATGTGGCAATAAACAGGAGCAGCCTTCAAGCACAGCACCTGGTAAAAATGCGAGCGGCCCTCCCCCTGCAAAGCTTGAAGCATGGATAGTAAAAACAACTGCTTTAAGCGACAACCTCGAATTACCGGGTACATTGCTCGCAAACGAAACTACCCCCATAAATCCTGAAATTTCCGGCAGACTTACTCATCTTAATATTAACGAAGGTAGAACGGTGTCCAAAGGCACGCTGCTTGCTAAAATTTACGATGGCGACCTAAAAGCGCAGTTGAATAAATTACAAATACAAGCCCGGGTTCAGGAACAAACCGCTAAACGATACGAAGAATTATTAAAAATTCAAGGTGTTAGTCAACAGGAATACGATTTGGCTAAACTAGAAATTAATAATATTTATGCCGACATGGCTGTTGTTAAAAGCAATATTATGCGTACCGAAATAAGAGCACCTTTTAATGGTACACTGGGCTTAAAGCAAATAAGCCCTGGAGCTTATGTAACCCCTTCAACCATTCTCACTACCATTCGACAAAACAATGTATTGAAATTAGATTATACACTGCCCGAACGTTACAGCAATAAAGTAGAAATTGGACGACTTATAAGCTTTACCGTTGAAGGATCTACCCAAAATTACAGTGCAAAAATTATAGCATCAGAATCGGGTGTTACAGAAAACAACCGAACACTCAACGTAAGAGCACAGGTTTTAAATAATGATGGAAAATTATTACCCGGTCAGTTTGTAAAAGTGCGAACTAATTTTGACCCCGACCCCAATGCTATAATGATCCCTTCACAGGCCATTATACCACAGGCCAGAGGCAAAAAAGTAGCTGTATATAGAAATGGAGTAGCCGACTTTGTTGATGTACAAACCGCAGCTAGAGATTCTGCAACCGTTCAAGTTATTACAGGACTTAAGGTAGGCGACACCATTATCACCACAGGCTTAATGAGCCTTAAACCAAATGGAAAAGTG
>DEHT01000062.1:47418-67993 GCA_002352045.1 Chitinophagaceae bacterium UBA2793
TATCAGAATTTAGTCTTCGCCGGCCAGTATTTGCGGTTGTATTAAACATTGCCATTGTATTGTTTGGAGCAATTGGTTATACTTTTTTGGGCGTAAGAGATTACCCCGCACTCGACCCTCCCAATATAAGTGTACGTACATCCTATCCGGGTGCCAATGCCGAAATTATTGAAACACAAATAACCGAGCCACTTGAAAAAGCAGTAAATGGCATTGCAGGCATTAAAAATATTACTTCTCAAAGTTCACAGGGCAGTTCAAATATTACCGTAGAGTTTAACCTGGGTATTAACCTTGAAGAAGCAGCCAATGATGTAAGAGACAAAGTATCTCAAGCGCAGCGTTCTTTGCCCACCGATTTAGAAGCTCCACCTGTGGTGAGCAAAGCCGATGCAAGCAACGATCCGGTTATTATAATGGTTCTCAAAAGCGAAAAACGCAATTCGCTGCAGATTACAGAGTTTGCCACCAATAATATTGTAGAACGCATTCAAACTGTACCGGGTGTAAGTGGTGTAAATATTTGGGGCGAAAAAAAATATGCCATGCGTATTTGGTTCGATCCAAATAAAATGAGTGCATACTCATTAACACCCCAGGATGTTCAAAGTGCTTTGCTGAGAGAAAACATTGAGTTGCCTGCGGGCAAGGTTTCCGGCGATGCAACCGAATTGGGCATCCGCACTTTTGGCAAACTAAATACCGAAGAAGATTTCAATAATCTTATAATTAAAAATGTAAATGGCGCCGACATTCGATTAAAAGATATTGGCGAAGCCGTGCTGGGCCCCGAAAATGAAGAAAGTGTTTTAAAAGAAAGTGGTGTACCCATGATTGCCATTGCAATTATACCTCAGCCCGGCACCAACTATGTAGCCATAAGCGACGATGTAAAAGAAAGATTGGACCAAATAAAAAAAGATCTTCCGGAAGATATTACACTAGAAATTACTTCGGATTTAACCCAAAACATTCGAAAATCTATTGGCGAAGTAAAAGAAACATTGCTCATTTCATTTTGCCTGGTAGTAATTATCATTTTTTTATTTTTTAGAGATTGGTTAATTGCCATTCGTCCATTAATTGATATTCCCATTTCATTAATTGGCGCATTCTTTATTATGTACCTTTTTGGCTTTAGTATTAATGTGCTTACCATGCTGGCAATTGTTTTGGCCACCGGCCTTGTGGTAGATGATGGCATTGTAGTTACCGAAAATATCTACAAAAAAATGGAACATGGCATGGAGAAATGGAGGGCAGCCCGGGAAGGTTCCAAAGAAATTTATTTTGCTGTAATTGCAACCTCCATTACACTTGCCGTAGTATTTCTCCCAATAGTATTTTTAGAAGGTTTTACAGGTAGGCTATTCCGTGAGTTTGGAATTGTAGTGGCGGGTGCCGTACTTATTTCGGCCTTTGTATCACTTACATTAACGCCTGTACTTAATGTGTATATGAGTCGAAAGGTTTTTAAACATTCGGCATTTTATGAAAAAACAGAGCCATTTTTTAATGGCATGGAAAATGGCTACCGTAGAATATTAAATGGATTTATGCGTATTAGGTGGGCTGCATGGATTATAGTGGTTGCCTGCTTTGCCATTATTTTCTCTTTGTGGAAAATAATTCCGGCAGAGTTGGCACCCATGGAAGACAAAAGTGCTTTCCGCTTATCGGTAACTGCTCCCGAAGGAACCTCTTATGATGCCATGGATAAGTACATGGATAAGCTGGTTACTTTTTTAGTGGATTCTTTAGGAGAAAAAAAATACCTTACCAGTATGACGGCTCCGGGTTTCATAAGCGGCTCGGCCAATTCGGGTTTTGTGAGAGTGGCATTAACTGAACCAAACGAAAGAAAAAGAAGCCAGCAGGAAATAGTAAGCTGGGTCAATAAAAAACTTCCGGCATTTAATGAAGGCCGGGTTTTTGCACAACAAGACGAAACCATACAGGTAAACCGCCGTGGCGGCAGACCTGTTCAATTTGTACTCCAAAATACCAACTTCGAAAAAATACGGCAGGCTTTACCCCGAATGTTGGATGCAGGTGCTAAAAGCAACATTCTACAAGGCCTAGATGCAGACTTAAAATTTAATAAACCCGAAATTAGAATTAATATTGATCGCTTAAAAGCCAGCGAACTGGGCTTAACCATACAAGATATTTCGCAAACACTTCAGTTGGCATTAAGCAATCAAAGAATGGGCTATTTTACCAAAGATGGCAAACAGTATTCGGTAATTGGTCAGGTAGAAAGAATAAACCGTGATGATCCCAATGATTTAAAAAATTTGTATGTAACCAATTCAAGAGGTCAATCCATTTCATTAATTAATGTATTGAATATTTCGGAAAGTGTAACTCCTCCAACGCTATACCATTTCAATCGTTATCGCTCGGCTACAATTAGTGCCAACCTTGCCGATGGCAAAACCGTGGGCCAGGGCATTAAAGAAATAAGAGCCATTGCCGATACCATTTTAGATGATAGCTTCAGCACATCTTTGGCAGGCAGTTCAAGAGATTATGAAGAAAGTTCCGGCAATACTATGTTTGCTTTACTGCTGGCTATTGCTTTAATTTATTTGGTACTGGCTGCGCAGTTTGAAAGTTTTATAGATCCTTTCACCATTATAGTTACGGTGCCGCTTGCATTTGCAGGAGCGTTAATATCTCTTTGGATTTTTAATCAAACCAATAATATTTTTTCTCAAATAGGTATGATTATGCTCATTGGCCTTGTAACAAAGAATGGTATTTTAATTGTAGAATTTGCCAATCAAAAACAATTACAAGGTATTCCCAAAGTGCAGGCAGTTATTGATGCAGCTACCGCAAGACTAAGACCCATTTTGATGACCAGCCTCGCAATGGCATTGGGCGCTTTGCCATTGGCATTGTCATTGGGCGATGCTGCTACCAGCCGTATCCCATTAGGCATTGTAATTGTAGGAGGCATTGTATTTTCGCTTGTATTCACCCTGCTGGTTGTGCCTGCTGTGTATTCCTTCCTATCTACCAAAAAGAGAAAAAGCAAGTTGGATGAAATAGACGAGCATACGGATGCAACTGATATGAAAAACATTCAAATTTCAAAGACCTAAAACCATGAGATTTATTATAGGACATCTTTTATTGACCTGCCTTTTAATATCAGGCAAATCCTCTGCCCAGGCGTTGCTTACAGTAGAACAGGCCGTAGCTGCTGCACTCCAAAATAATTACGAAATTAAATTGGTAAAAAACGATTCGGTACTGGCAGCGTTGAATAATAGTTATGCATATACTGCATTTTTACCTACTGTAAATGCACAAAGTGCTTTATTGTTCAATAACAATAATATTAAACAAAAATTGGCCGATGGTTCCGAAAGAAAACGAAATAGTATTCACTCAAACAATCTTAATGCAAGCATTAATTTGAATTGGACCATTTTTGATGGTTTTAAAATGTTTGCAACAAAAGATAAACTACAGGAAATATTAACCCTGGGAGAGTTATCTGTACGCAACCGGGTGGCTACAACCGTTTCGGATGTGATAAAAACATACTACAACATTGTTCGACAAAAGCAACAGGTAACAGCCATTGAAGAACAAATGAAACTGAATGAGACTAGGGCAGAACTGGCAGAAAAAAGATTAAGTGTGGGGCTGGGTGCTAAGCCAGAATTATTGCAGGCAAAAGTAGATTTGAATGCACAAAAATCGGCAAGACTTACTCAACTCAATTTAATAGAGCAATTAAAAGATCAACTAAATCTTATGATGGCTATGGCAAAAGAAACCCGCTATGAAGTGGCGGACAGCATCCCTTTTAAAAACGATCTTATTGTTACAGATATAATGATGCAAGCCGAAACCAACAGCCCCGAACTTTTAATGGCAAAACAAAATATTGAAATTGCTAAACTTACTTTAAAAGAAGCAAAGGCAGACAGGTGGCCCATTCTCTCTTTCAATACTGCTTATAACTTTAATAGAACTGTAAACAAAGAAGTAGTTAATAATTTTAGTACTTTATTAAACCGAAATCATGGTTTTAATTATGGACTTAGTGCAACTATACCTCTCTTCAATCGTTTTAATGTAAAAAGGCAAATAGAGGTTGCAACTCTTGATATTGACTACCAAAATACTTTATACGAATATCAACGATACAATATCAACACCGCCATCAGCATTACTTATAAAGACTACGAACTACAGAAAAAAACACTGGCGCTTGAAGAAGAAAATATTTTATTGGCAAAAGAAAATGTATATATAGCAACCGAAAGACTTCGGTTAGGCATTACTACTTTTGTTGAATTGAGAGAAGCACAACAAAGTCTTGAGTTGGCATACAACAGGCTTATTGCAGCAAGATACAATACAAAGGTTGCCGAAACAGAATTATTAAGATTGAAAGGCGATTTGGTTAATTAAAAAAGGATGTTGTAAATCCGTTTCATTGTAGCTCGTTTCACTTTTTTCATTTAGAGTATTTACATTTGCTATATAATTCACAATTCACTATTAATAATTAACCATTTTATGATCGGTATTATTATGGGCAGCGAGAGTGATTTACCTGTAATGCAGGCTGCAGCAGATATACTCACAAAATTTGACATTGCTTATGAACTAACCATTGTGTCGGCACATCGCACCCCCGATCGTATGCGTGAATATGCAATGCAGGCAAAAGGCAGGGGCATTAAAGCAATTATTGCCGGTGCGGGTGGAGCAGCTCATTTACCCGGCATGGTAGCCAGCTATACTACCCTGCCCGTTATTGGCGTGCCGGTAAAATCGTCTAATTCTATTGATGGCTGGGATTCTGTGCTTTCCATTTTACAAATGCCCAATGGAGTTCCGGTTGCAACAGTAGCTTTGAATGCAGCAAAAAATGCAGGCATTCTTGCTGCTCAAATTTTAGGCACTTCATCTGAAACGATAGCTCAAAAACTTGAAAGCTATAAAGCGGAAATGATATCGGATGTTTTAAGCATGGCCGAACGAGTAGAAAAAAAATAACTCAATTGCTGTCCCCCAATCTCTCTTTCCTTTTTTCCATCCAATCTTTTTCTTTTTTGGTGCTTAATGCCTGTATAATGGCTATTGCAAAAATCAATGCAACACTTCCCGCAAGATATAAAACAGAATAGCTGTTGTATGGATTTATTTGCTGTACCGCAGTTTTAAAAAAGGTTACAATATCTGATATCAAAAAGTAAATCCAGGCAAGCAAAGCTGCCACCAACAAAATATAAGAAACCATTTTTACCGAAGCAGAAGGATGGTATTTTGTTCGGGCAATGTTTACCGAAAAAATAGTAATGAATATTGCTGATGGAACTATAATGATAAATAAAGTAAACAGGTAAGTAAACCAGGGAAGCTTATCGAGCATTCCAACAATAAGACGGAGACCGAACAATATCAATAGAAGGGATGCAATAAATACAACCAGCACCAATAAAATTCGATGACTCAGCTTCAGGTATTTTTCGAATTTATCTTCCATGCTTAATCAAAATAACTAAGGTTTGTTTTTGGTGTAAGTGTCAATAAAGATTCATACATCAGCTTCACTGTATTTTCAATATCATCTTTATGAATCATTTCCACTGTTGTATGCATATACCTTAGTGGAATAGAAATTAAAACCGAAGGACATCCGTCATTAGCATAAGCAAAAGAATCGGTATCGGTTCCTGTACTACGGCTTACTGCACGCAGTTGATAAGGAATTTTATTTTTATCGGCTGATTTTTGCACATAATCCAGCAACTTATTATGCACTGCCGGGCCATAACACAATGATGGGCCTTTGCCACATACACACTCCCCTTCAACAATTTTATTAATCATTGGCGTAGAACTGTCGTGTGTTACATCAGTAATAATGGCCACATTGGGTTTAATGCGACGTGCAATCATTTCTGCACCACGCAGGCCAATTTCTTCCTGCACTGCATTCACTACGTATAAAGCAAAAGGAAGTTTCTTTTTGTTTTCTTTCAACATCCTTGCTACCTGGGCAATCATAAAACCACCAATTCTATTATCAAATGCCCTTGCCACCAAATGGCCATTAGCCAGTTCTTCGTAACCATCTTCGTATGTGGCTACCGCTCCAATATGAATGCCCAATGCTTCTACTTCTTTTTTACTTCTTGCGCCACAGTCTAAAAACAAGTTATCTACTTTAGGCGTAGGCTCTTTGGTTTCGGCATTGCCTATTCTTGTATGAATGGCTGGCCAGCCAAACACTGCTTTTACCATTCCCTTTTTGCCATGAATATTTACACGCATACTTGGTGCTATCTGGTGATCTACGCCACCATTGCGTTTTAAATACAATAATCCTTCGGGAGAAATATAATTCACAAACCAGCTAATTTCATCGGCATGTGCTTCTATCACTACTTTAAAAGGAGCCTGTGGATTAATAACTCCCACAGCCGTTCCATAAGAATCGGTAAAAAATTCATCTACATAAGGCTTTAACCAGTTCATCCAAAGTTTTTGACCACTAGTTTCAAAACCGGTGGGCGATGCATTGTTTACATACTCTTCTAAAAAATTATAATGCTCTTTGGATAAAATAGATTTTTTCTTAACTGCCTTTGCCATAATCAAAATTTTGTGTGCAAAAATACGGATATGTGCTTACTCTCACCTAAGCATTTCTGCAACAAATGTTGCTAATGCCGAAAAAAGCATTAAACCATCTACCACAAAATAATAAAATATGTACCCCGGATTTTTTGAAGAAAGTTTGTAAACATACCAAACTACTAATCCCGTAATTACAAATGCTGCTAATTGAAGATTATCATTAAAGTGATAGCGCACCAGCATTCCGGCAGCCATATACAGTATAAAAGAAAGCAGCATAAAGGAATTTAATGCCTTTTTGCTTACATCGGTAGCCAACGAACGCAATGAACGTATTTTATCCATTTGCATATCTCTCATATCAAAAATGGCACATAGCATTAGCATAAAGAAAAAGCGTGCTAACAATAATATGTTTATTGCCATCATATCTGTGGTTCCATCCACAAATGCAGGAATACATACGGTAACATAACTCCAGGTAAAGGCCAGTAAAGTAGTTTTTAAAAAGCCAAGTTTACGAAGCCCTTTAGCAAAAGTAAAAGGCCATAAAGGCATTGAGTAAATGAGGGTAAGCAAAATAGCAATTAATATAAAATGCCATGTATGCCATATATAAAATGTGGCCCACAGCATTCCGATGGCAGCACAAATAAAAAAAATTAAATAAGAAATATTCCTTTTTACAAATTGCTCAAGATTGGTTTTACTGCTAAAAGAATATTTACTTATCAACCAGTAAAAATTATAACTGCTTAAAGTAGAAAAAAAGATAAACCAATAAACTGCATTATTATGTTGTAAGTGAAGCAATGTGTAGGTTTGATAACACAATGCCACTGCACAAAAAGCAATAAACACAGAATGGGATAAGATGAAGTGCAACCATCTCATTACTTACATTCGAAGTAAACAGGCTTGGTAGTAGTAATTACATTGCTTTTATTTCTTTTAGCATCTGTTATATACACTTCAAAATAATTAGTGTCAATTGCAGGCCGGTTAGGTGCTGGCGTAATGCAATCCAATGCTTCAAACAGATTGATGCTTACCTGTGCACTAAAATCTTTTTTGGGAGCCCTGGTTAAGTCGGGGAAAGGAAAAGAATCTAAATTATTGGTGAGTAAATTTTTGATATATATCTGTGAACTATCAGTAATACTTCCACTCCCAAAGTCGCCTTCGGAATCGGTAACTTTTAAAACAAGTTTAGGTGCCGATTCTTTATACAAACTGGTAAGATCCGATGCAAATGCATTGGGTGAAATATCTACAAACTCAATTTTTGGTACTGTAGCAAATTTATCTTTTGAGCAGGCAGAAAAAAGAAATCCTGCCAATAAAACCATTAAAACATTTTTCATAAAAGTGAATTGTAGTCAAATTTAATGAACAAGTGCCGATAAACCTTCGTCTATTTGCTTTGATTTTGTGAAATTTGCCGGACGAATGATAAATGTTCAACTAAACAATATAGAAAAAGAGATATTTCAAATGGATAACGCTGCTTTTGAACATACAGCTTTGTCTATTTTTAATTTACAATTTCAACATTGTGCTATTTACAATGAGTTTTGCAGGCTACTGAATATTTTACCTCAGGATGTACACAGCATAAGGCAAATTCCATTTTTGCCCATTCATTTTTTTAAAACCCACCAGGTAGTAACGGGAGTTTTTGAAACCAACTTGTATTTCGAAAGTAGCGGCACCACTTCATCTATCATCAGCAAGCATTGGATTTATAAAGAATCTGTTTATATCAACAGCTTTATTTCGGGCTTTGAAAAATTTTATGGCTCACCCGAAAATTATTGTATCATAGGTTTATTGCCCAACTATTTAGAAAAAGGNNCAGTTGCAAAAAACATTGCAAAGCAATGAAGCAAAAGGAAGGCACAGCTTATTGATTGGCGTTACTTATGCTTTACTCGATTTTGCAGAGCAATTTTTCATGCCATTAAAACACACAACCATTATGGAAACCGGAGGTATGAAAGGCCGTCGGGAAGAATTAACCCGGGCAGAAGTACACAACATTCTAAAGCAAAGTTTTGGTTTAAGCCAAATACATTCAGAATACGGGATGACCGAATTGCTTTCGCAGGCTTATTCAAAAAATAATGGCATCTTTTATCCTTCCAATACCATGAAAGTTTTAATTAGGGCAGAAGACGACCCTTTTGATGTGAACAACCATTTGCCAGAAAAGAAAAGTTTTAGAACCGGTGCCATTAATATTATTGACCTTGCCAATTTATATAGTTGTGCTTTTATTGCAACGGATGATATGGCTAAATTATATGCAGACGGGAGTTTTGAAGTATTAGGCAGGCTCGACAATAGTGATATTAGAGGTTGTAGTTTGATGGCCTTATAATGTACCGTAAGCAATACGGCGGTTGCTTGCTAAATATTTTTCTCTAATTACCTGGTTCATTGGTTTACTGTATAATTTGCTTTCTACCCAGCTAACAATATCTAAATAAGAAAATGCCCTGGTGGCATATCGGTCTTTTTCGTATTGCTTAATGATGTTTAAAAACTTTTCCAGCTCAGGCTTTATTTCTGAACGGGGCAAGCTAAAAGATTTTCTTAAAAATTTTAATATTTCTTCTTCAATCACATTGAGGTTTTTCATTTTGGCCATAAATCTAAATACCGATTTTGTAAGGCTATCAATGATATCATCATTCCCCAGTTCGTAATGTGCCAATAAATGAACCAGGCGGGCATAACATTGAAGATCGCTTCGTAGGTTAACCTGGTCGTTAATAATTTTTCTTAAGTAATCAATGCAGGTTGAATAGTTGCCGGCACCAAAATGGAGGGTTGCAATTTTATAATTCAAAACCAATACCCTGTGGCTATCAATAAACAAGCTATACTCTTTTAGTTTTTCTTCAATAGAGGGTGCAATTACAAGCCCAGCACTAAAATTGCCTACAATCATTTCAAGATTTAAGCGTGCACTGTTTAAATAAACAAAAGTGTGAATGCGATGTGTATCGTGGCGGTTGGCTATATCGGTTTCCGAAAAAAGTTCAAACTGTTTGAGGGTTTTGGCAAACTGCTGGTAGTTTCGTAAATCAAAATGAGCATTCAATAAATTATGTATCCCTTTTACATAATGAGCAGTTTCTACCTGCAGCATGCTTGGGTTTGCATGAAAAAGATCAACCCATTTTTGAGTATAGCGGTAATACATTAAAAAATCCTGGCGAATAAAGCCGAGCCAGCAGTAGCTTTGATAGAGATACATCTGCTCGTAAAAACCGGTTTGTTCAAATGCGCCAATGGGTAAATTATCCTGAAAGAATTTATCAATATGCTTTTGATCGTCTTTGTCTCTTGCGTGGCCATTTTGCACATACCAGCTATATAATTTTAAAGCCAGGTTAGAAAGACGGGTTATCATTCGGCGTCGAATGTTTACATCAAGTGCTTCTTCGGCCAGTGTTTCCGCTCGATTTTGAATGCTTCGGGTAATGTGCAGACTTTCAATTTTTTTCTCCATTGATATCACTTGCATTAAAAGTGAATCCTGGTTATGTGCTTTGGCTAAGTCTTTTGCCTTTTCTAAAATTTTTAAACTTTGTAAATGCAGGCCTTTGTTATACAAAATTTTTGCATAGTCCAACTGCTCGTGCAATTGCATATCTATACTTTCGGTACTTTTTAAAACCCTAAGGCTAGCCAGTATTTGCTTATACAAATGCGCCTTAGCATTGGAAAGCTGTTGCCTTTTAATGGAGGATACCTTCTTTAGTAAAACGGTTTCGTCGTATTCATCCAAATGATCAATAGCATCAAACAATTCTACCGTTTTTAAATCCTGGTTACTTGAATTACGTTTGATATAAAGTTTAAAATTTCTTTTCTCCGACTTTTGAAGGGATCGAATCAATTGAAAAACTATGTCGGTAGAACGGTTGGCCATCGTATATTAAATCCACTATAAACCACTGTGGACAAGGGTTTCAAATTACAAGCCTGTACTTTAGCATCCGAAAAACTTAATAAAGTTGATTTTGGCTCCAGTAAAGCTGCATGTAAATTTGTATTCAAATAAGCACTAAGGCTTACAAACGGCAGGCAATCGAAAAAGCTGGCAAGCATAAGAAAAGGCCGTTATAATCGAGGCAGCAAGTTAAGGGAGGTTTATGATACCAACAAAAGAATTTTAAGATTTTACATATGGCAAGCAATCGAAAAGGCCGCTCTGTTTCTACAGAGGGGCTATTTTTTTTATGGTTATTATAACCCGCTCTCTATTTTTTTGATTACTATTTTTTGCTTGGGCATCGTAAGCAAATTCCTCCAAACCCCTTTATTAACAAGCATTTAAAAAATTTATCAACAAGTTGTCCGTTGGAAAAATACATTTAATTTGATTTTAATACGGCAAAATTGCATACTATATTCGTTTTAGAAAGCAGTTCAATAGAAAAATGCTGGCAGGCAAAGTAAAAAGAGCTGAAAGATGAGTTTGAAAAGTGAAGATTAAAATACTATAAGAATTTTACATATGGCAAGCAATCGAAAAGGCCGCTCTGTTTCCACAGAGGGGCTATTTTTTTGGTTTAACTCAATGGTATTATTTTTCCACTTTCATTACTTTTAATTACTGCATCAATAATTTTCATCACTAATAATCCATCATAAGCCGAAACCGGTTCAGGCTTTTGATCTCTTATTGCCTTATAAACTCCATCAAACAATTCGGTATAATTGCCTTGCAATGTTGGCATTCTATTTCTGATAATTTTTCCATTTACTTCAGTATGCAATATTCCCTGTAGCTGAGGGTTTTCCTCACCCCACTGTGGGCCAACCGGGCTTTTTCCAGTTTTTAAAACATCTTCCTGCACGTCTCCCCTATCTTTAAAAAAACTTCCGTTTCTTCCTTGCAAAACAAAAGCCGGCAATAATTCTCTGTTAAAAAAGCCGGCATGCAATCGTACACGTTTATCGTCATACATTAATAGTATATCTATATTATCATCTACCATAGAATTTTTTCTTAGCCTTCTACTATCGGCAAATAATGCCTTGGGATATCCAAATAAACAAATTGCCTGATCTATAATATGCGGACCTAAATCCATTAATATACCTGCTCCGGCATTGGTGGCTTCTTTCCAAAGTTTAGAGCTAAGAGCCGGATTATATCTATCAAACCTAATTTCAGCTTCTACAATTTGGCCCAGTAAACCATCATCCAATACTTTTTTTACTGTTTTAAAATCGCTATCCCATCGCCTGTTTTGAAAAACCGTCAATTGCAAATCCTTTTGTGTAGCCAGCTCAGCCAATGTAGCTGCTTCAGCAGCATTGGTAGTAAAAGCTTTTTCAACCAAAATATGTTTGCCTGCCAGCAATGCTTTTTGGGCATACTCAAAATGAGTATGAACGGGTGTATTTACCACCACCAACTCTACATCATCATTAAGCAACTCTTCCAATGAAGCATAACTTTTTAATAAAGGAAAATCTTGTTGAATTAATTTTTTGCTTCTTTCCCATGCGCCAGTAAGCTCAAACCTCTCATGAATACTTAGAAAAGGTGCATGAAAAACTTTACCCGACATTCCATAAGCCAATAAAGCTGTTCTAATTTTTTTCATGTTACTGATTTTCATTTTAGCTAAGTTAACTAAGGCCAAATGTTGTTTCACTCATAGTGCTGATTTTTATTCAATATGGTACCTCAGCATTTTACTTTTGAAAAAAATTAAAATTTTTTTTTCAAAAAATTTGCTGCGAAAAGTTTTTGCCTTATTTTTGCACTCCCTTCAAAAAAGGGTACTCAAAAGAGTGTTGATTCCGTAGCTCAGTTGGTAGAGCAATACACTTTTAATGTATGGGCCCTGGGTTCGAGTCCCAGCGGGATCACTAAAAACCCTGAATAATCTTCAGGGTTTTTCTTTTTTCTATATGCCATATTGTTACATCTTATTTTCCAAAAAATTAAACAAGTATTATGTTGGAGCTTGTACTGATTTGGATCGTCGCCTTTATGAACACAATATTGGCCACTCTATTTTACCTCTACCGGTATTCCATGTACACTGTAGGATTAAGAATTTTTCGAAAATTTACAGATGCAAAAGAAAACGAGCTCAAATTTAATAGAACCATTCTAAGAAATGCGAAACATTTGCTCTGTTACCCATTTCACAATACTCCATATAGTTCAAACCTTCAATTTATATAAAAACAACCCTAAAAGTTTTTACCAGCAGAATAATGCACTTATTTTTGTTAGAAATAATCTGTAATGAGTAATTTCTTCCACAATAAAACTGTTGCCATAACCGGCGGTAGCGATGGTATAGGAAAAGCGCTCATAGATATACTGCTGCCCATGGGAGCTAAAGTAGCCACCTGTGCCCGTAACCAGGATAAACTCTATGACCTTCAGTTAAGACATTCTACCCGGCCTTTGCATTGCGTAGTTGCAGATGTAAGTATTTACAACGATTGTAAACTCTTTATCGATTCTACCATTAAACAATTTGGTGGCATTGATATATTAATTAATAATGCCGGCATTTCAATGCGTAGTTTACTGAAAGATGCCGAACTGGATGTATTTAAAAAAATAATGGACATCAATTATTTTGGTACCGTTTATTGTACCAAACTTGCTTTGCCATCTATTATTGAAAGAAAAGGTACCATTGTAGGTGTATCATCTATTGCAGGTTACAGGGGTTTACCGGGCCGAAGCGGATACAGCGCCAGTAAATTTGCTTTGAATGGTTGGTTAGAAGCCATTAGAACAGAATTGATGGAAGACGATGTAAATGTAATGTGGGTTTGCCCCGGTTTTACTAAAAGCAATATTCGCAATGCTGCATTAAATGGTCAATCGAAAGCGCAGGGAGAAAGCCCTTTAAACGAATCAATGTTAATGAGTGCACAAGAATGTGCAGAGCATATTCTAACTGCCATTGAAAAAAAGAAAAGAACATTGGTACTTACTTTTAGAGGGAAGCAAACAGTTTTTATCAATAAATTTTTTCCGGCTTGGGCCGATAAACTAACCAGGAAATTTTTCTTTAAAAACGGGCAACTCGTTAAATAGCCCATTAAATATTCTTTTAAATAAGCATGCCCATTGTAACGCTCACAAGTGATATAGGTGTACAGGATTTTATGTCCGGTGCTATAAAAGGGCAATTGCTGCAACAAAACCAAACCTTCAATATAGTTGACATTACACATTCGGTAGCGCCATTTAATTATCCGCAGGCCGCTTATATATGCCGCAATGCCATCCGTAATTTTCCAAAGGGTAGTTTTCACCTTGTATTGCTAAATTTATTTGATGATCGATCTAATCATCTTTTGATGATTGAACATGATGGGTATTTTATTGGTTGTGCCGACAATGGTTTAATCACCATGATACTGGAAGAAACGCCCCAAAAAATGGTGGCACTTGAAATGGAAAAATCAAGCCCTAAAAACACTTTGAGTTGCATTAGAGTATTTGCAAAAGCAATTGATGAAATTGCTTCAGGAAAAAAAATTGAAGATGTAGGGGACAATTCAGTATCCATTAAAGTTAAAAATCCGTTACGCCCCAGATTAGGCGATAATTGGATAGAAGGACAAATAATTTTTGTGGACAATTTTGAAAACGTGGTTGTCAATATTCATAAAGATGAATTTGAAGAACAACGAAAAGGAAGAAAATTTTCAATTGTTTTTAAAAGAGGAGAAGTAATTGACAAAGTAAGTGAGAACTATGCCGATGTAAATGAAGGTGAAAAATTAGCTCATTTCAATTCTGCAGGCTACCTTGAAATATCATTGAACAAAGGCAATGCTGCAGGTCTGTTGGGGTTACAGGGATATGCCGAAAATCAATTACAAAACCAGTTGCAAAGCCAATTGGCTGCTTCTTTAAACAACAGCCTATTTTATCAAATAGTAAAAGTATTTTTCGAATAATCATTTACATAACAACAAAAAAATAAACTGATGAAAAAATTAATATTCGCTTTTGTATGCAGCATGGCTACAATGGCAATAACTGCACAGGTAAAAATGCCTGCTCCTTCTCCTACTCAAACCCTAAAACAAGATTTTGCTTTAGGATCCATTGAAGTAAAATATAGCCGCCCTGCCGCCAAGGGCCGCAAAGTATTTGGCGACCTTGTACCTTACAATAAACTTTGGCGTACCGGTGCCAATGCCGCAACCTTAGTTAAATTGAATGATGCCATAGAAATTCAAGGTAAAAAATTAGATACCGGTTCTTATGTTTTATATACCATACCCGGTGAAAAAAGCTGGGAAGTAATTTTCAATAAAGGCCTTACCAACTGGGGCATTGATGGCTACAAAGAAACCGAAGATGTATTACGTTTTAATGTTCCTTCAAAAAAAATAAAAGGAAAAGTAGAAAATTTTACAATTGACTTTAGCGATATTAAACCCGAAAGTTGTAACCTTAACCTTTCGTGGGAAAATACAACCGTTAGCATACCGGTGGGTGCTACCATTAAAGACCGCATTCGTGGACAATTAACCGAAGCTTTAAAAGGCGATAAAAAGCCAAACTGGTTAGCTGCTCAATTTTACAACGAATACGACAACAACCCTGCAAAAGCATTAGAATACGCCACCGCCGCCACCAACGATAATCCTAAAGCATTTTGGGTATGGATTTATAAAGCAAAAATTGAAAAGACATTGGGTAAAAAAACAGACGCAATGGCCAGCTCAAAAAAATCTTTGGAGCTTGCTAAAGAAGCTAAAAATGATGATTACATAAAAATAAATGAAGAATTTTTAAAGAAGTTGTAATCTAACAAAAGCAGTATATCAAAAAAGCGGTTTCAAAAAAGAAGCCGCTTTTTGTTGATATATTTTCATAAAAAATGTTTTAATAAATTCAAAATTAAAGTTCAATCCTATCAATTATCATTGCCCAACTTTGCTTTTTTCCACATTAAATACATTTGTAGCAAAACAGCCAGTACAATTAAACCAAGGCCAATAAAAAATTCTTTGTGTAGCAAATCACCTTCCTTAAAAAATATAAATGCCATTATAATACTATACAAAGGCTCCAGGTTAAAGCTAAGATTTGAAGTAAATGCCGAAACCTTTTTTAATGCATTTAACTGTAGCATAAACATCAAAAAAGTACAGAATAAAGAAAGTAAAAGCAACCAAAGCCAATCCATTGGCACCGGCCAAAAATAATTGGGAGGAAACCAGGTATGATACAGCGGCAGCAAAAGACTCAACCATAGTAGCCCACCCACAAATTCATAAAATGTAAGCGTAGTGGGTTTAAAAGTTTTGAGTAACTCTTTATTGAATATGGGAAACAATGCACTGCCCACCGCCGATAAAATGCCGAAAATAATTCCCAGCTTATATTGAGGATGAAAATCAAAAATAATATAAATGCCGGCCATAGTAATCAATCCCAACAAAAATTCAATACCTGAAATTTTTCTGCGTAAAATAATTGGTTCAAATAAAGCCGTAAAAAACCCTGTTGCAGAAAAACAAACAACGGCAACCGAAACATTCGAATACTTGATACTACCATAAAACAGCAACCAATGAAACGCAACCAATAAACCGACCAATGAAATTTTGAAAAAATTTCTACCGGATATTTTTTCAAAATTACCCGTTATCCATAGCCATATCCCTAAAAAAACAATCGTTAAAAAAATACGCCAATATACCAGCATACCCTCCTGCATCCCTATGAGTTTTCCAAAAATGCCAGTAAAGCCCGCCAGCAAAACCGCCAAATGCAATTGGAAAAAAGCTTTTTTCATTGAAGTAAAGATAGTTTTGAAAACATGTATTTTAACTATCAAACATACGTATAGTAAAAAAAAGCAAAAAACAATTTGAATTGCCTGCTCAAGGGCAAACATTGTTATATTTGCCCACTTATAACCAAACGTATATATGAGCTTTAAGAAAATTAACAACATTACGGGCTGGCTTATCTGCCTTATTGCATGTTCGGTGTATATAATGACAATGGAAGCTACAGGTAGTCTTTGGGACTGTGGCGAATTTGCATCGAGTGCTTATAAACTGCAAATACCGCATCCACCGGGTGCTCCTTTATTTGTTTTGATTGGTCGAATTTTTATGATTCCTTTTGACCCACAACATGCTGCCACCGGTGCTAATTTGATGAGTGCCCTGGCCAGTGGGTTTACCATATTGTTTTTATTTTGGAGCATTACTCATTTTGCCCGCAAACTTATTCGCAAACAGGAAAAAGAATTGAGCAATGCCAACATCATTGCTATAATGTTTGCAGGTGCAGTAGGTGCATTAGCTTATACTTTTTCCGATTCGTTTTGGTATAGTGCTGTGGAAGCAGAAGTGTATGCATTATCTTCTTTCTTTACCGCAGTAGTATTTTGGGCCATGCTTAAATGGGATCAGGCTGTGGAAGAAGAACAAGAGCAGGGCATTACCGGCCATTTCACTCGTGCCGACCGTTGGATTATTTTAATTTTCTACCTAATGGGTCTCTCCATTGGTGTTCACTTATTAAACTTATTGACCATTCCGGCATTGGTGGTTATTTATTATTACAGAAGATATAAAGCAACTAACTGGGGTACATTTTGGGCTTTCTTAATTGGCTGTATAATTACCGGCTTTGTTCAAAAAGCAGTAATTGTTTGGACCATTCAGGGAGCCGGCAAAATGGATGTATTATTTGTAAACAGTTTTGGCTTGCCATTCTTTACCGGTTTTGCATTCTTCTTTATATTAATAGCTGTACTTATTTTCTTCGGCCTTCGTATGGCAAAAAATAAAAACTGGAACTTTTTAAAACTCGGTTTATGGGGTTTTGTTTTTATGCTATTGGGTTACTCCACTTATTTCACCACCCTTATACGTAGCAATGCAGATACTACGATTGATATGTATAATGTAGATAACCCTGTAAACCTTACGGGTTATTTAAGCCGTGAACAATATGGTGACTGGCCTATTTTATACGGGCAGGATTTTACAGCCGAAATTCAGGAATACGATGTAAAGGAAACTTATATTAAATCGGGCGACCGATACGAAAAAAATGGTCGTAAAACCAGTTATGTTTATGCTCCGGGCGACAAGCATTTCTTCCCTCGTATGTGGGATCAAAGCAACGACCAGGGCCATGCCGATTATTATGCAAACTGGGCAGGCATTGGCAAAGACCAACAAGGCAATTACGAAAGAAAGCCTACCATGGCCGAAAACATTGGCTTCTTTGCCAGCTACCAGGTTAACTGGATGTACTGGCGCTATTTTATGTGGAATTTTGCGGGCAAGCAAAACGACATTCAAGGTATTAACATGGGCAATGTGAGAGATGGTAACTGGAAAACCGGTATAGGATTCTATGATAATCTTCGCCTCGGCGATCAAAGTAAACTGCCCGATACCTTAAAAAACAATAAAGCTAATAACAACTTGTATGCATTACCGTTAATACTGGGACTGCTGGGTGTTTTTTATCAAATAAAAAAAGATGGCAGAGATGCATTGGTTGTAGGATTATTATTCTTCTTTACTGGGCTTGCCATTGTATTGTACTTAAACCAGGCAGGTAATCAACCCCGTGAAAGGGATTATGCTTTTGTAGGCTCGTTCTATGCTTTTGCATTTTGGATTGGATTAGGTGTATTGAGTGTAAGAGAAATGTTATTGCCTGCTGTAAAAAATCTTCGCAATGCAGGATTTATTGCAGGAGCTATTTGTTTAGTGTTGGTTCCGTTCATTATGGCTAAAGAAGAATGGGACGATCATGATCGCAGCAACAAAAGATTAGCAAGCGATTTGGCAAAAGATTATTTAAACAGTTGTGCCAAAAATGCCATTGTTATTTCATTTGGCGATAACGATACTTACCCACTTTGGTATGCACAGGAAGTAGAGGGAGTGAGACCCGACATTCGTGTTATCAATTCTAGTTTATTAGGTACCGACTGGTACATTAATCAACTAAGGTATAAACTAAACGAAAGTGATCCTATTGATCCTTTATGGACAGCACAGCAAATTGAAGGGCCTACCAGAGACGCCATCATTAATGCCCCTAAACCAGGCGTAAGTGCTGCCGATTTTATGGATTTATATACCCTGATGAAAGACTGGGCAGGAAGCGATGACCCCGCAAAAATGGAAATGAGCCGTGGTGGCGATCCGCTACATGTTTATCCTACAAGAAGGGTAACTGTACCGGTAGATGTAAATTTAGTTAAACAAAACGGAACCGTAAATGCAGATGATTCTGTTTTAAGCACTATTGCTTTTGAAATACCAAAACAAGTTTTGTATAAAAACGATGCAGCTATTTTAAATATTATTGCTGCCAACAAATGGAAACGTCCTATTTACTTTACTTCACCCAACATTCAATTAGGCTTTGATAATTACCTTCGCCAGGATGGACTTACATACAGGCTGGTTCCGGTTGTAAACAGCGAGGTAAACCAACCTTGGGTTAAGGATGTAATGATGAATAAATTTTCATTTGGCAATGCTGATAAAGCAGGAGTGTATTTTGACGAAGAAAACAGGAGACACCTCAACTCCATTCGTTTTGCCTACGCCAATGCTGCAATGAATTTTGCACAAACTAATCGCAAAGAAGATGCAAAACAACTGCTGCACAAAGCTGATAAAGGAATGTTGCCAGAAAACTTCCCTTATGCAATGCCAAGTAGAAACCAACAGCACAACTACTTCTCTTATAGGTTTGCNNCCTCAGCGAAACCAAACGAGGTAATTTAATAAACGACGAGCAGGCCAATGCAGAATTGTTGCGTGTGGTTACCGGTATGAAGGAAAGTTTTACCAACCAACCAAAAACACCGGAAGCAGGTACCATCATTCAAAACCAGGCAGCAGATAGTAACCGGTGATTTTAATATTATTTCATAAAAAAAGCCTGCTGAATTAAAAACAGCAGGCTTTTTTTTGTTCAATATGATTTCGCTTTGTTTTAGGAATAAAGTGGGCTACCTTCTGGAATAAGGTGGTCGACCTTTGGTAAGCCATTAGAACTTTCAGACATTAAAAAGGTTGACCAGCTTTTCGAAAATTAAACTTCGCCTCTACGAGGCATAAAGAAGTTAATTCCGCCAATGGTTTTTCTTTAGTAAATATTTACTTCCCGATGCAATTGCACGCTAAATTTTTCTTTTACAGATTGAATAATGGCAGTGCTTAATTTGAAAATTTCGCTACCGTTTGCATGGCCATAGTTAACCAATACTAAAGCCTGCCTTGAATGGCAGCCAGCATCGCCCACTCGATAACCTTTCCAGCTTAATGAGGAATGAGGAGGACCGCAATGCTCAATCAACCAACCGGCAGCTAATTTTGTTTTCCCGGTTTGCAATGGATAACCCACCAAGTTTGGATATTGTTTTTTTANNGCTTCCGAAATATTGGCAATGCTTAATTGTTGTACACCCATAGCTTCCAATTGCTGCTGAATGGCACCGTAACTAATATTAAACGAAGGCTTTTTACTTAACCGGTAAGTAACACTTGTAATAACAAACCGGTTACGGTATTTATTTTTAAAAATACTTTCACGGTATCCAAACTCACAATCGGTCAAGCCAAAGGTTACTATTTTTTTATCTTCAATATCATAAGCTTCCAGGCTATGAAACACATCTTTTATTTCTACGCCATAAGCACCAATATTCTGCATAGGACTTGCACCCACATTTCCGGGAATCAATGAAAGGTTTTCAACCCCGGCTAAATTTTTTTGNNGTAAAAAGTACATTGCTTCCTGCTCCCAATATCAAAAGCCCGGATGGATTATTATGCGAATTGATTGTATTCAATTGTAATAATTCGCTAAGCATTTCCACAGAATGAAACCGTGCAAAATATTTTGCATAAGCACTCACGCCAAAGCTGTTAAAAGCCCGCAAATCAAAATCTT
>DEHT01000098.1:0-49905 GCA_002352045.1 Chitinophagaceae bacterium UBA2793
ACCACATAGGCACATAGAAAAAATAATAAACTATGTGCCTATGTGGTTAAAAAAAATGTTTAAAAAAATCACAACAAAGCCCCCCAAATAAACTGGTTCTTCCATTGGTTATCCTCCGGATCATCCGAGCTGTACCATTCCTTGCTTCTTTCGTCCAAAGTACTTTTTATGGTTGTATAGGTATAAAACTTTTTGGAGCTTACCGGTTTTATAGAAGCAGTATTTATTCCATTCACACTTACTTTGGTGGCAATCCAACTGGTGTACATCCTTGGAATGGTAAGGCCTAATATCATTCCGGGTAAACCCTGTACCGTACAAGGGCCACCCGGAATCATTATTTCTTCTGAAAAAAAGGCAAATACATAAACACTATCCATTATTACCCCCACCGCTTTGCGGCAATTGAAACCTGCAATCATGCGGTTTTCATTGCTTAGTTTCCATTCAATTTTTTTAATGGAATCTTGTATATTAAAGGGAGTTCCTGCTATATTTTTCGACATAATGAAGTTGCCGGTATTGAAATCAAAAAACCAACTATTATCTTCCTCCGACTTTCGAAACCATTCAGGCATTTTTTCTTTTTCATCCCAATGATGCCATTTGTAAATACTCTTATTATCAGCAAATGTATAATGATAATAACCGGTTCTAAATGTGGGTATTTGATCTTTTAGCATTTCTGCGAAACTATTATTGCCCATTGTTTTTTTAACATTGGTTTTAACCTCGTATTCAATCTCTGCTTTGTCAATAAATGTTTGAGCAATACTGTTAATGCTTATCGTAATTAATAGGAAGGTAAATGCAACTATTTTTTTCATTTTATATTTCAATTTAAAATGTGCTTATTTAATTTCTTCTGCAACGGCTGGCGTTTCCTTTGCTTTAGGCGCTTTGTTTTTAAAATCCCAGCGGAAGCCTACCATAAAGTAACGCTTTAGCCTGTCGTTAATTTCTTCGGAGTAACTATTGCCATAAAAATTTCGGCTGATGCCAATGTTTTCATTCAGCAAATCTCTGGCTTGTAGATAAATTGTAAATTCATTGTTTTTAAATGTTCGCTCAGCCCTGGCATTCCAAATATTATTATTAATATTTTCGCCACCATCGGGGTTTTGCCAGTAATAATAACCAAAGTCGGTGCTTAGCGACCATACTTTTTTATAATAAATTTTACCATTGATGCGTACATTATTGGTACTGTATTTTCTTGTACCGCTTCTTTGAGCGTTGGAATTAAAATTATAACTGTAGTTGTTGGAGAAGTCTATTTCATACTTTTTGTCTTTCGATTTATTGATACTAAACTCCAAACCTGCATTGGTGGTTTTACTAAAACTTTTTTGACCATTAATAATATCTGCAAAGCGGTTTAAATTTAAATTAGGGTTAACACCAATTTGTATGCCTGGTTTCTTCAACTTAAAACCCATTCCACCCCAAAGGCCCATGCTAAAATTGCCGTTGGTATTTACAGGCTGGTAAGTAGATATACCTTTAGCAGTGTCAATAACCCGGCTATTGGTTATGGAGTTTTGTGTAAGATTCGACCAAATGCCAATGTACTTCCACATATCCTTTATAAAATTGTAACTATTGTACCCAATATTAAACGAATGGTTGAAAGAAGGTTTTAAGTCGGGGTTGCCCAAATAAATATTAAACTGGTCGTTATTATTGCGCAACGGCTGTAATTGGTTTAAGGATGGCTGCGTAGTGCGGCCACTATAATTAAAACGAACATTGTTGTTTGATTTGTAATTATAGGTAAGGTTCGCACTGGGAAAAAAATTAGTGTAATTTCTTTTATAATGATTGTTTTCCGAAATATCTTTTAAATCAAAATTGGTAAATCCTACCCCAGCTCCAAAACTGTATTTTAATTTTTTACCTCCATAGCTAATCTTTAATGAAGGCTGATTTACCACAATATTCTGATCGAAATTATTACTCAGCGAATCTACTTCAATATCATATTTACCCGAGAATGCATCCAATGCATAAGTTTGTTGTTTATTTTTTCCTCCGTTGATGGTTAGCTGATGCCCAATTTCCAATGCAAATTTCTTTGAAAGAGGTTCGGTGTAAATTACTTTTCCAGAAAGCGTTTTTGTTTTCTTGTCCGATTCAGCTAATTGTTCGGTTAGCAAAACCCCATCGGAAATTCCCTGGGTAAAGGTTTCAGAAGTTCTATCGAGATAACTATTTGCATTAGTATTTAGCTGGTAAGCACTTGCATTAAAAGAAAGTGTTCTTTTATTCTTTTTAAACTTGTGCTTGTACAAAGCAGAAATATTGTATGCTTGTTTATCAATTTCTTTATCGGTAATAGAATTGGCTCTATTCTTAATATCGGATGGGCTGTTTCCGGTTGTTATTGAATTTTGTGCTTCGTTGCTTTCGGTGTTGTATATATTGGTGCCAACGGTAATTTTTAAAGTATTGTTGCCGGCACTATCTAATTTCATATCGTAGGTGCCGGAAAGTTTTATATTGTTTCTATTCACATCCGAAACTGTATTTCGGTTGGTAGAAAGTACAGAGCCGGCAATATCACTGCGAGTAAAGTTTGATTTATTATTATTGTACAACTGGCTGTTGTATTTGGGCGACAAATTCAGGCTATGCAAATTATTGTTGAACTTATTGCTGTACTGAATACCGGCATTTACATTGGTAATAAACCCGTTTTGAGTATTTATATAAGGTTCTTCATCGGCATTGCCACCACTGCTCCACATCATAATATCTCCACCATCCGTCATTTCCATATTCATTTCACCCATACCACCAAACTTTTCCATATCCTGCCAGCTCAATCCATCCTGGCCGGTATTTCCATTCAATAAAAATGCAGAGAGTTTTCGTTTACCTTTAAAACTGCTGAACATTAAATTGCTATTGTACCTTGGGTCTTCATTTTTCAAAGGCCCGCCTGCTGCATCTATTTTTCCAAAATATCCCTTCTTTTTATCTTCCTTCAATTTTAAATTAATGGTTTGTTTACTTTGCCCATCATCAATGCCGGTAAACTCTGCCTGGTCGCTTTTCTTTTTAAATACCTGCACTTCTTTAATAGCATCGGCTCTTAGGTTTTTAACTGCCATACCGGGGTCATCTCCAAAAAATTCTTCGCCATCTACCAATACTTTTTCAACTGTTTCGCCCATGGCTTTTATTTGTCCGTTTTTATCAACTTGTATACCGGGCATTTTCTTTAGAAGCTCTTCCACATTGGCATTGGCACTCACTTTAAAACTGTCGGCAGTATAAATGGTAGTATCACCCTTAATACGCATAGTACCACCACTTTTTATGATAACCGCCTCCAATAATTTACTTTTAGGTGTTACGGATACCGGCGGCATTTTAATATCAGTTCCTTTTACATCCACATCTTCTACATAGTCGGCAAAGGATGGATGCATCACCATAAAAATGTATTTGCCTTCCGATATTTTGTCTAAACTATAACTGCCATTTTCTTTTACTCGTGTAAAATTTACAATTGTGGAGTCTTTAAAATTCAATAATGCTACTACTGCATTCTTTACAGAATTGCCGGAAGTAGTATCTTTAATGGAACCTGTAATGTTGCTTTGCTGTGCTTTAACTAATGTACACATAAAAAAGCTACAGATTAAAAGGGCTATACTTTTTTGCATCTGGTGAGTTTTGGATTTATTTTTTTCAAAACTGAACTAAAAATTTAGTTTGGCAAAAAAACAGTTTTTAAATTTTAGTTAAAGATGTAGTTTTATTAACGGTAAATATTACGCTAACAATGGCATACGAAGACGATCATTTTATAGATACCGGCAAACTGGTGTGGAATTATTCTTTCTTTACCGATGAAGATATTCGTTGTTTTCAGGAAGGAAATATGCAGTACGGCTATGAAAAATTTGGCAGCCATTATCTTCGGTTGCTCAATACCGATGGGTTTTATTTTGCAGTTTGGGCTCCCAATGCCACCAGGGTATCGGTTATAGGAGAGTTTAATGGTTGGAAAAAAGAATTGCATCCATTGTTTGTAAGGCAAGATTCTTCAGGAATTTGGGAGGGCTTTATACCCCGAATGGGAAAAGGAGCTTTATATAAATATCACATTACTGGTTTTGAAAGTATAGAAGTAGAAAAGGCCGATCCTTATGCTTACTATGCTGAACTGCGACCTAAAACCGCCTCCATCACATGGCAATTAGAATACAATTGGAATGATAATCATTGGATGCACGAAAGGCATAAACACAATTCTTTAAAAGCCCCCTGGAGTGTGTATGAAGTGCATTTAGGAAGTTGGATGCGGCCCGATAAAAACAATAAGGATTGGTATAACACTTACGACCAAATTGCAGAACGATTGGTACCTTATGTAAAAGCTATGGGATTTACACATGTGGAGTTTATGCCGGTAATGGAATACCCTTATGATGGTAGTTGGGGTTACCAGGGTACAGGATATTTTGCGCCTACTTCCCGCTATGGCGATCCGCAGGGGTTTATGCGATTGGTAGATCAATTGCACCAAAACGATGTAGGTGTTATTCTCGATTGGGTGCCTTCGCATTTTCCTTACGACGATCATGGCCTGTATAAATTTGATGGTACCCATACCTATGAGTACAACGATATGCGTAAGGGCTTTCATGTAGATTGGAACAGTTATATTTTTAATTATGCAAGAGGAGAAGTGCAATCTTTTTTATTGAGTAGTGCTCATTATTGGTTAAAACGATACCATGCCGATGGTTTGAGGGTGGATGCAGTAAACTCTATTATTCGATTAGATTTTTCCCGCAAAGAAGGTGAGTGGGTTCCGAATGAACATGGCGGCAACGAAAACATAGAAGCCATTGATTTTTTAAAAAAATTAAACCGCATATTGTATCATGATTTTCCGGATATACAAACCATTGCCGAAGAAGCGAGCGATTGGCCGGGTATGACATTGGAAGTTCACAAAGGCGGTTTTGGATTTGGTATGAAATGGATGATGGGCTGGATGCACGACAGTTTTCGATTCTTTAAAAAATTACCTAAGCATCGGCCATTACATCAAAATGATTTTACATTCAGCATGATGTATTTCTATGATGAAAAATTTATGCTGCCCATCAGTCATGATGAAATAGTGCACGGCAAAAGCCCAATGCTCTACAAAATGCCTGGCAACGAATCGGAAAAAATGGCCAACCTCCGTTTGTTTTACAGCTACATGTTTACGCACCCCGGTGCTAAACTAATGTTTATGGGCGATGAGTTTGGCCAAACATCAGAATGGAATTACGAAAGAGAATTGGATTGGGAACTGCTGCAACACAGCGCTCATAACGACCTGCAGGAATGTGTAAGAACCCTCAATTATCTTTATCGTACCGAGCCTGCCATGTATGAAAACCAGTTTGAGAAAAAAGGATTTGAATGGGTAAATACCGAAAACCGCAAAGAAGGTATTTTAGTTTTTAAAAGAAAAGGTAAGCATAGAAACAACGATTTGCTTGTAGTACTCAATATGACAGTGCATCCCCGCAAGGATTGGACAGAGCAGGTTAAAGGCAAAGCCCATTGGCACGAAATATTTAATAGCGACGATGTAAAGTACTGGGGTAGTGGAAAATATATGAATCAAAATATAATATGTGCACCAGTGGATAAAAAAAAGAAACTGTACGAAATAAAATTGACCATTCCACCGTTAGCAGCTATTATATTGCGCTAAATATGCCTTAACATTTTGCGGAATATAATTTGCTTATTCCATTAGTATGAAAAACCAATTATCCTTCATCTTTATTTTGTTATCCTGCTCCTGCTTTGCAAAGGCCAATGATAGTTCTGCACATTATTTTAAGCTGGGACAATTAGAAAAAAGCCAAAAGCATTTTTTAGTAGCTCACCAGGCTTTTGAAAAAGCCATTCAGTTTAATCCACATAACACAGATGCTTATTTAGAAAATGCATTGGTATTGGTTGAAATGCGACGCCTATACCAGGCAAAAGAAAACTATGAAAAGTTATTACAAATAGATCCTTCTAATAAAGTAGCCGTACAGCAAATGATGGAGTTTTATTATAACTACCGCCAGTTTGATAAGGCTGTGGAATTTGCCGAAAAATGCAACCAGTGCAAGGGTAAAAATAAAATTATTGGCATGAGTTATTATAAGCTGGAGGACTATGCTGCTGCGGAAAAATTTTTACAAACAGCTTTAAAAGAAGAGCCCGATGATGCAGAGTTGGCTTATACACTGGCTCGCAATTATCTCGACATGGAATATTATAAACAGGCGATGCCCTGGTACGAAAAAGCCATAGCCATGCCGGGTGCAAAAAATGTATGGATGTACGAGTTAGGCTTGCTTTATTATAACAACAACGATTTTAAAAATGCAGTAGCCGCCTTTGAAAAAGCTGCCGTAAATGGGTATGAACAAAAGAACGATTTCAATGAAAACCTCGGCTATGCTGCAATATATGCCGGGCAAATTGATAAGGGAGAAAATTTATTACTATCTGTTTTAAAAAAGAAACCCAATAATGAAGCATTGCTTAGAGATATGGCCGAAGCATTGTATTCGCAAAAACAATTTGACAAGTCATTGCAATATTGTCAAAAGCTAATGGAGATAAATCCCAAAGATGGAAAAGCGCTTTACCAGGCCGGTTTGTGTTTTATTAAAAAAGGTGAAAAAGACCGTGGCCAGCAAATGTGCGATAAGGCCATTGAAATAGAACCATCCTTAGAAAAGCTACGCAGAAAAAAAGAAATGCCTGCCGGACTTTAATTTTTTAACCCATACCTATGCAAAACAATAAATTGCTGAAAACATCTGCTGCTACATTTATTACTTCGCAGGAAATAGCAGCAATGGCTGCCTTTTTAAAAGCATTTCAATTGAAAGAAGCTGTAAGAAAAATAAAACTTAAAAAAGAAAATAGTTCTATAACCCCCAATATTAAAAGCCGGAGCAATTCCGGTTTTATTATTTATGGCTATACTAAGGTTACATAACCAAACTATATTGTGTAAAAAAAAATTATGAGCAATGAGTTTCAAAACAGATACTTGGATGTGGTTTTTTGAATGCTTGTAGATTGAAGTTTATAGCTCGTAGCATAGAAGGTAACATCAAAGTATAATTAACCTACACTATCTAACTGCTATACTACTTCTAAATTCTTCAATATCATCTAAAAATTGTTGAGAGCGTTGCAAGTGAGTCCATTCTCTGCTGCCGAATAATATTTTAAACCATTTTTTGTGAGCATTACCCAGGTGAATGTTTTTATACAACCAGTAAGTGGCATAAGTAAATAGTAGCGCAATGGGGAGTGTTATTAAAAAGAAAGATAGAGGAGCATTTACAATAGACGCAGGTGTTACAAACCACAAACAATAAAATGGTGTTTGCAAAAATAAAATTCTGGTAACCCATAGGGTAGAGCTTTGCAGCCTGGTAATTTTTTCCTGTGCGGAAATAATATTATCCTCATTATTAAATCGATTGATCCAATAAAGTTGCCTAAAATAAACAAAAGCCGCAATAAGGGTTATTACCCCAATTCCATAAGCGCATATAGAAAAAAAAATGGTTTGCCATTTCATACTTACTATTCCTAAAAAAACCATTGCAGCACCATATAAAATTCCCAAAATTGCTAAAATTGTTTTTTGAAGTTTCAGGCTTTTTAGTTTAGCATTTGCTTTTTGCTTTTGAATCATCGTATAGTTTTCAAGATTCAATACCCAGGTTTGTAAGTTGAGCACTCTGGTTTCTTCTAAACGACGATTGTACATATCCAATAAATTATTGAGGTCCTGTTCTTTCATTATTTTACAATTGAAGTTGTGCAAACTGTTGTTTAAGTTTTTCTTTAAGCCGGCTTAGTTTAGTTGCCACATTGGTTTCGGTTATCCCTACAATTTCTGATATTTCACTGTAGCTTTTCGACTCGAGCCACAGCAACATTAAGGCTTTATCTAATTCTTTCATTTGCGAAATAAAAAGTTGCAAGAGCTGCAATTGTTTTTCTTTTTCGCTACTGGTTTCGGGAGGGTCTTCAATTTCAATATGCCATTCGGATAGGGTGATGGGTTTTGTTTCCGACTTGTTTTTACGAAAATGGCTTATGGCAACATTTAATGCAATACGGTACATCCAGGTAGAAAAACGGTAGTCGCTGTTAAACGTATGCCCCGATTTCCAAAGCTGGTAAATTATTTCCTGGGCAAGGTCTTCCCGGTCGGCTTTGTGGCTGCAATAAGAGTTACATATTTTAATAATGATTCCCTTATTTTGTTCAATAAGCCCCAAAAATGCCTGCTTTTGTTGAGTTGTGTTCATTTATTACTGCTGTACTTATATTATTCGCAGTATTTAAAAATAATCACAGAAACGCAGATTTTTTTTTGAAAAATATTTAATGTGCAGAAACAAAATCCATTTCACCGGCTCTTATGGCAACCGGTAAATCGTTTTCTCTTGGGGGAATGGGGCAGTTGTAACCTTTTGCGTAAGCGCAATAAGGATTGTAGGCTTTATTAAAATCTATAACAATCTGGTTGTTTTGAATGTCTTTTTTATCGAGGTCAATATATCTTCCGCCGCCATAACTTTCTTCAGCACTGGTAGCATCGGTAAATGGAAGAAAAAGATAGTCCTTATAGGCAGTATCGGTTTGTAATGCTTCACTACGGTATATGGTAAGCTGTAACGATTTTCCTTCTATGGTAAAAGCAAGACGACCATATTTAAAAAACTTTTTGGGTTTGCTGCCCGATGTTGGCATCATAAAACCAATGGTATCGTTTATAGATTCAAATGCAGCTTCTACTTTGTAAGAAGCATCCGGTTCAAAAAAACTAAAACGGCTTTTATCTTCCCGCTTAGTGATTACCTCATGCTCTTTTACATATTTCTTTTGAAAATCTATTATATAACTTTTGTACGATTTTTGGGCAAACAGGTTTGCAGTAATTGCCATAAATACCAATATTAGAAGGCTATACTTCTTCATGTTAGTTCATCATTAATACGTTTACACTTCTTTGCAAAATATTAAATGCAATTTCTGCCATTAGGTTTTCTTTATCTAAAGTAGGATTCACTTCAGTAATTTCAAAACAACAAATTTTTCTGTTTTGCATAAACTTACTAATTAAATCTTCGGCTTCTCTTTCTCTTAACCCATTGCTAACCGGCGTGCCGGTACCTTTTGATATTGAGGAGTCGAGACTATCTACATCGAAGCTTACATAAATGTCGGTACAGTCGCTTAGGTAACGCAATACTTTTCTGCTTACATTCTCTGCACCTATTCTACGCACTTCCGAAGTGGTGATTACTTTTATGCCATGTTTTTCAATCAATGCTTTTTCTTCTTTTTCATAATCTCTTAGCGAAATAAAAACTACGTCTTCGGGCATCACCATTTGATTTACTTTACCAAGTTTTTTTAACTGCTCCCATTGTTTTGCTGTTTTTTCATCCAACTCATGTATAGATGCTTCGGCATTATCTTCGGCAATGGCGGCAGCCAAAGGCATACCATGCATATTGCCTGATGGGGTAGTGTAAGGGGTATGCATATCTGCATGAGCATCTATCCAAATTACGCCCAGCTTGCTTTTGGGCTTTGCTTGTTTAATGCCGGCAATGGTTCCTAAGGCATTGCTGTGATCGCCACTAAGAACTACCGGAAAAAAATTCCCTTTTATACAATCGTACACCGACTTACTTATTTTTTCAGTCATATTTATTACCCCGTGTATGCGCTTGGCATAAGGCGATTGTATAGGTTCAAACAATAAATCGTTGGGAGCATCAATTTTTTCAGAAGGGAAGTGAACAAAAAAATTGCTCATAAAGTCTAAGGCGGCAATCTTAATAGCATCCACGCCCATGCTGGCACCACGGGTACCGGCTCCTATTTCGGATGGCGCTTCAATCAATTTTATATTTTTCATATATGGCAAATGTACAGCTTAGCTTTTAAACGGTTTTTTCCCTCTTAAACTACCTGTGGTTTCTAATATTTTAAAACGGGTGAACATATCTTCACTATACCAGTTTTGTTTTCTTGTTTTTGTAATAACTTCTGCATGTTCTTTATTGGCATACGCAAAAGATTTCATTGCTTCTTTACTGCTCCAAACACTAAAAGTAGCTTGCTTTATCCAGGGAACTTCTCCAATGCCCAATGATAATTCGATGGAAGGAAATTTTTTCATTTGTGCAGATACCGGAGCCACATGTTGCCAAAAATATTTTAGTTTTTTCCAGCGTATGGTAGCACGAGTGAGCACAGCTATTCTCCCTTCATAATTTGTTTGCCGGGGCAGGTTTCCAAATACTGGGCTGCCATCCCAGGTTCCATGCCCTTCAATGGGTTCTAAAAATAGGGTAAAAGTTTCGCAGCCAAATAACTTATACCAGTTATGAATAAACGAACCAAATAAATGCAAGGGTTCATTCGGCAATGTTCCATTTTTTGAAACCAGTAATAATGCCCATTGCTGAAGGTCGGGGGTTTTATCAAAACTTCCGTTTTTGCCCGAACCCATTAATTTGTAGAAACTAATTTTTTTGTTCAGCCACAAGGGAAAATGATGTAAGGCCATTGCCAATATGGCAAATGGAATTAACCACTTTTTATATCTAATGACTGTAAGTGAAACCTTTGGCATGTATTGCAATATACTATTTGTACCGAAGTATATTTTTGCATTTTATAGGAAAAAAAAAAGGCTACCTAAAGGGCAGCCATTTATTAAAAATTCAAATATTCTTTAGAATTGTTCTAATCCACTAAAAAAGAAAGCGCCTTCAATAGCTGCGTTTGCGTCGCTATCGCTGCCATGCGCTGCATTTTCTCCTATGGAAGTAGCATATTTTTTACGGATAGTACCTTCGGCAGCTTCAGCCGGATTGGTAGCACCAATTAATTTTCTAAAATCTTCCACTGCATTGTCTTTTTCTAAGATAGCGGCGGTAATGGGCCCACGGCTCATAAACTCCACTAATTCGCCATAGAAAGGGCGTTCTTTATGTACTGCATAAAATTCACCCGCTTTTTGTGAACTTAATTGTGTTGTTTTCATAGCCACTATTCTAAATCCTGCAGCATTTATCATTGCTAATATAGCACCGGTATGCCCGTTTTGAGTAGCGTCCGGCTTAATCATGGTAAAAGTTCTATTACTCATTTTTTTATTTTTGAGGCGCAAAGATAGGGGATTATTCTATAGTTGAAATTGGAAAGTAGAAAGTGAGGCAAATCAACAAAGAGTCATTTGATTCACCATTTACCATTAACAATTAGCCATTTTACATTTTCCATTATCCATTATCAATTATTATTTCCCTACTTTTGCGGCCGTTATTATGCAGGCAATAGAAGGAATTTATAGCAGTCTTACACATCCAAAAAAAGTGGTAATTACCATGCATCAAAAGCCGGATGGCGATGCCATGGGATCTTCACTTGGATTATATCATTTTTTAATGCAACTCGGCCATACCGTGCAGGTAATTTCGCCAACCAATTGGGCTTCTTTTTTAAATTGGATGCCTGCCTGCAACCTGGTAATTGATTTTGAAAAAAACAAAGAAAAGTGCGAACGCCTGATTAATGAAGCTGAATGGATTTTTTGCCTCGATTTTAATACACTTAGCCGCACCAAAAATATGGAAGCTGTTCTTTCTGCAGCAAAAGCCGAAAGAATATTGATTGATCATCATCAGCAGCCTCAAGCAGAAATGTTTGCTTACGGTATAAGTGATGTGAGTAAAAGTTCCACAGCCGAAATGGTTTATGATTTCATTATTGGCTCCTCACATGGAAACTTAATAAATACACAAGTATCAGAATGTATTTATGCCGGTGTAATGACCGATACCGGTTCCTTTAGGTTTCCATCAACCACTGCCAATGTTCATAAGCTGGTAACATTTTTGAAAGAAAAAGGGCTTAATCACAGCAAAGTGCATGAAGCCATTTATGATAATTCTACTGAAAACAGGCTTCGTTTTATTGGCAATGTTTTGCTCAACCGGCTGCAAATATTTTACGAATACAATACTGCATTAATCGCCATTCCGCAATCCGACCTTATTAAGTATGATATTAAAACCGGCGATACCGAAGGATTGGTAAATTACCCTTTAAGTATTGAAGGAATAAAGTTTGCCGCCATTATAATAGACAGGGGCGAAGAACGAAAAAGTTCTTTTAGAAGCAAAGGCGAATTTGATGTAAATAGTTTTGCCCGAAAATATTTCAACGGCGGCGGGCATTTTAATGCAGCCGGTGGAAGCTCCACTCTTACGCTTGAGCAAAACGTAGAGCATTTTATTGAAGCTATGAAAGAAAATAAAGAAGCACTGGCTACCTATCAATTTTAAAAATTAAAACAGCATAAAAAAACAAATGAAAAAAATTTCGTTGATTGCGTTAATCGCAATAGTCGCTTTAAGTGCCTGCCAGCAGTCGTTTAAAAAAGGACAAAAAGGGATAGAATATAAATTGATTGCATCCGGTTCAGGAGAAAAAATTAAACATGGGGAGTACATGCAGCTTTCCCTTGGTCAATATTATAACAATGGGAAGATTGACTCTTTATTAAGCGATAGTCGCACCAATGGACAGGGCGACCTGATAGATATTTTTGATACCATCAATATGCCTCCGGAACTTTCTGTGCTTATTAAGCAAATGAGAAAAGGCGATAGCCTTGTAATTAGGTCTTTAACCGACTCTGTTTATAAATCGAGTATGCAAGGAATACCGGAGCCTTTTAAAAAAGGTAGGTATATGGTTACTACCATTAAAATGGTTGAAATCTTTAAAACTGCAGCAGCAGCCGATAGTGGTAGGGTGAAGTCGATGGAAGTTGCTCAAAAAAGAATGATTGAGCAAGTGGCCGAAACCAGAAAAAAAGAAGACAAAGAACTTACCGAATACTTTAAGAAAAACAATATTACCGTTACAAAAGGTAAATTAGGTACTTATGTACAGGTAACACAGCCGGGTGCAGGGCCAAATGCCGATACCACTCAGTTTGCTGTGGTAAATTATACCGGTAAAACAATGGCTGGTGAAGCCTTTGATTCAAATGTTGATCCGCAATTTCAACATGTAATGCCTTTATACGTAAACCTTACTAACGATAGAAGTGCAGGTGGTAATGTAATTGATGGCTGGAGAGATGGCTTTGCACTTTTGAATAAAGGCGCTAAAGCAAAATTGTACATTCCTTCGGAACTGGCTTATGGCCCAATGGGCAACGGCCCCAAAATTGGCCCCAATACCATTTTGGTTTTTGATGTGGAAGTAACCGATTTTGTAAGCAAAGAAAATGCTGTGAAAGCAATGGCAGAATTGCAAAAAAAGATGCAGGAAGAACAAATGAGAATGCAGGATAGTATTATAAAAGCTAATAAAGCATTGCAGGCCGATACTGTAAAAGCAAAATAAGTATTTTAAATAAATAAGTTAAATAGGCTTTCTGTAAAAAGAAAGCCTATTTAATTTTGAGTATATACTTCCATTATATCAAGCACCTGCTTTGCCTCTTTAACATCGTGTACCCTTAAAATATTTGCTGAATTTTGTATGGCCAATGTATTTAAAACGGTAGTGCCGTTTAATGCTTCGGCTGTCGAAATGTTTAAAAGTTTATGAATCATACTTTTCCTGGAAAGACCGGCCAATATGGGCTTCTCCAGCATTTTAAAAACAGAAAGATTTTTTAAAAGTGTATAGTTGTGAGCCATGGTTTTTCCAAAACCAAATCCCGGGTCAATTATTACATCATGAATGCCTGCCTCTTTACACACAGCAATTTTTTTGATAAAGTATTCCATTACTTCTTTGGTTACATCATTGTATTGTGGATTTTGCTGCATGGTAGCAGGAGTGCCCTGTATGTGCATACATATAAATGGAACTTTAAGTGAGGCCACCGTAGCAATCATTTGAGTATCCATATCTCCGCCACTAATATCATTTATAATGGAAGCTCCGGCATTAACCGCTTCCATTGCTACTTGGCTATAAAAACTATCAATTGAAATAATGGCGTTGGGCAAACATTTATGTAAGGATTCAATTATCGGCAACACCCTGTCTATTTCTTCCTGTGCCGATATTTGAGTGCTATCGGGTCTTGTACTTTGCCCGCCTATATCAATAATAGAAGCTCCATTGTTAATCATTTTTGCTGCTATATCTACAATGGCATCTTTACTTTTTAATAAATGTCCCTCATAAAAGGAATCGTTTGTAATATTTAAAATGCCCATTATTACAGGCTTTTCAAGAGATAATAATTTTCCTTTACAGTTGAGTGTATGCATTTGCCGGATGAATTGTATTTTTGAAGCAATACGAATTTAGGGCAATATTTACGAGTAAAACAAAATATGAGCATTACTACCAATCAACAATACGATAAAGTGATTCACAATTGTAAAATCACTTTTATCAACAAGGCAAAAGACTATGGCACTTCCTGGAGAGTGTATAGAACCATTTCGGTTGCCGATCAAATATATATTAAGCTAAAACGCATAAGAACCATCCAGGAAAAAAAAGAACAAAAAATTGGCGACGATATTAAAAGCGAGTTTGAGGGTATTTTAAATTATTGTGTGATTGGTTTAATTCAATTGCAAATAAACAACGATGAGTTGGAACAATTGCCTACCGATGAAGTGGAAAACTATTACAACGCTATTATTGCAAAAGCAAATAAATTAATGCAGGATAAAAACCACGACTATGGCGAAGCCTGGCGTGAAATGAGCCAGCAAAGTTTTGTAGATCTTTCTTTAGCCAAAATTTTACGCATCAAACAAATTATAGCCAACCAGGGAAAAACCATTGCCAGCGAAGGAGTAGATGCCAACTTTTACGATATGCTCAATTATGCAGTATTTGCTTTGATATTAATAGATGAAGGAAAACATTAAAAGTAACCACATGAAATTACCAGTAACAATTGCAAGAATATTAACCGGGTCATTATTTATTTTTTCGGGTTTGGTAAAAGCCATTGATCCCCGTGGGCTTGCATACAAGATGCAGGAATTTTTTGAAGCATGGTCACATTCGGGCTTTCTTCCCAATTTAATGGCTACGTTGGGCGATTATGCATTGAGTTTTTCGGTTACAATAATTACGCTTGAAGTAGTGGTGGGTGTGGCTCTGCTGTTGGGTTGGCAAAAAAAAATTACCACCCGACTTCTTTTTTTATTGATACTGTTTTTTACGTTCCTCACTGCTTACGTTTTATTTAGTGGAAAAATAAGGGCCTGTGGTTGTTTTGGAGATTGTATTCCCATTACACCCATTCAAACCTTTACAAAAGATATTATCCTGTTGCTGCTATCGCTTTTGTTGCTATGGAAAATCGAGTACATCCAACCCATTCAATCCACAAAAACTGCAGGAGTACTGGTGCTGCTATCGGCTTTGGCCACCGTAATGCTGCAATGGTATGTACAAAGGTATTTGCCCATTGTAGATTGCCTGCCTTACAAACCGGGAAACGATATTTTATCCTTGAGAAAAATGCCGGCAAATGCCGTACCTGATAAATACGAAATGACATTTGTGTATAAAAAAGGAGCAGAGCAAAAAGAGTTTAGAATGGATGCATTACCCGACAGCAGTTGGGAGTTTGTGGACAGGAAACAGGTGTTAGTGGAAAAAGGAAAAAACAATGTACCGGTTATTACCGATTTTGTTTTAACCACAGCTTCTGGAAACGATACCACGGAAGCAATCCTTTCGCAAAAAAAGCAGTATTATATTTTGTTTGTTAAAGATGTAAAAGGTGTGCCACAAAATTTTACGGCCGATAAAGAAATGCTACAGGCTTTTTCAAAGGCGTCAATTCCTTACTACATTGTTTCGGCACAAGCTGAATTAGCTGCTGCCCGATATACAGCTTTGCCTTCAATTAATATTTTAGCATGTGATGCCACCACCATAAAAACGGCGGCAAGAGCCGATATGGTTTTGTACAAAATGAGTGGTCCGGTTATTCAACAAAAATGGGGCTGGGCTAGCTTTAAAAATGTTTCAATCAATTAAAATCACTACTGCACCTTGCGCTACATTCTAAAAAAAATATTGTATGCTTTACTGGTAATGCTGGGTGTTGCCATGCTGGTGTTTGCAATGTTTCAGGGATTTGGCGACCCGGCAAGAATGATAGTTGGGCAAACAGGCGATAAAAAAACGATGGATAATATTCGCCGTGACTTAAATTTAGATAAGCCCAAATGGAAACAGTTTTTACTTTATCTAAACGATGTGTCGCCATTAGCCTTGCACAACAAGGAAGAAATTGCACATAAAGAATTGAAAGGTTTTTTTATTGGAAGCGAAAACAAACAATTAGCAATAAAGTTACCTTACCTGGGTAGAAGTTATCAAACCAAAAAATCTACGCTTAGTGTATTGGCCGAAGCATTGCCGGGTACATTTGTTTTAGCCATTACAGCAATGGCATTTGCCTGCATCATTGGTATTTTTTTAGGAGTACTGGCAGCAGTGTATAAAGATACCTGGATTGATAATACGGCAGTGTTCAGCAGCATTGCTGGTATATCGGCGCCATCTTTTTTTATGGCTATATTAAGCGCATACTTTTTTGGCATTGTGCTACACTCCTATACCGGTTTAAATCTTACCGGAAGTTTGTTTGAAATTAATGAAGTAACCGGGGAAAAATATTTATCCATTAAAAATTTGATACTGCCTGCATTCACACTGGGCATAAGGCCATTGGCAATGATTGTACAACTTACACGCAGCTCCATGCTGGATACCTTGTCGCAGGATTATATTCGCACTGCCTACGCAAAAGGCTTATCCAAAAGAAGGGTAGTATTTAAACATGCTTTACGAAATGCATTGAACCCGGTTATAACTGCTATAACCGGATGGTTTGCCGAATTATTGGCGGGCTCGTTTTTTATAGAGTATATTTTTGGATGGAAAGGTATTGGAAAAATTACGGTAGATGCATTGGAAAAATTAGATTATCCCGTGGTAATGGGCGCCGTATTGTTAAGTGCCGTAATTTTTGTACTCATCAATATTTTTTCGGATATGCTATACCGGTTGGTTGATCCCAGGGTGAGGGTAGAGTGAGGAACGATGGATTGCTCTAACAATATTTCTACACTACTTTTTTGACACATTTTTTGCTTTTGGCCAACGGCAAATTAAGCAACCTTTAATTGTATAGATACGCCTTGCTCTTTTTGTAAGCCTGCATATCTAAGCCATTGTAATTAGACTTAGCTCTCTAAAACATTCAAAACCTATTGGCATTACAGATGTGATTCTAACTTTTGCTAAAGAAATAGATCACTCTAAAAATTACTTTCAACATTTGCAACTGTCTGCTTCGTTTTTTACACCCAATTTTTTCAGTACCTGGTGCAGCAGACACCAATTGGTAATTGAATTTTGTAAAAGGTTTACACCAACAAACGCTGCCATCCAAAGCCAGTTGTTATTTCCGGTAAAATAGGTGAGGAGCAGGCTGGATAAAATCAATATCCCGGCAAATGCATGAGCTATTCTGTTGTACATGATAAAATGATTTATTTTTTAAACTTAAATGGATTGGTTTACATCTATACATGCAATATGAATTTTTGAATGTGCAACCTGTGATGAATTGAATTTATTGAAAGCATCAAAAAGATTGCTTTTACATGCATCATCAATAAATACTGTAAAGAGCAAAGATTCTGTGGCAACTTCACCTGCAACAAACCAGGCATTGGTATCCGTTCCATTGCTGTATCCTTTTACCGTTTGGTAAGAAAAAGATTTTACGCCGGAATGCTTCAGTATTTCTTTTACTGCCGATTCATATTCTTCTATACAAGTAACTAACAAGAGTTTCATAATTGTAAATTTTTAAGTTGATTAAACTGTTTACTCTATAACTCGTTTTTCAACCACTTTTTCCTTTCGGTAATATAATACAGCAACGGTACCACCAATAAGGTAAGTATGGTTGATACTACTGCGCCAAACACTAAGGATATTGCAAGGCCCTGGAAAATGGGATCGAACAATATAATGGCCGCACCAATTACCACAGCACCTGTTGTAAGTAAAATGGGCGTAGTTCTAACAGCACCAGCTTCAATAATGGCTTGTTTAATCGGCTCTCCCTGCCGAAGCCTTATTTCGATAAAGTCAATCAGCAACACCGAGTTTCTTACCATAATCCCGGCAAGTGCTATCATGCCTATAAAAGAAGTAGCGGTAAAGTAGGCGCCCAATAACCAATGGCCCAGTACAATACCAATCAATGAAAGTGGTATGGCTACCATCATTACAAATGGTGTTTTAAAATCCTGGAACCACCCGACGATCAGCATATAGATGATGACAATTACCACAAGAAATGCAATTCCCAGATCTCTGAAAACATCTAAGGTAATTTGCCATTCGCCATCCCATTTTATGGTAAAGTTTTCTTCACTTCCCGGTTGGCCCATATACAATTCATTTACTTTATAACCGGCAGGAATTTTCATTGTTGCCAGTTTTTTATCCATGCCCAAAATGGCATACGCAGGGCTTTCCAAATTGCCGGCCATATCGGCCAGTACATAAACTACTCGCTGTTGATCTTTTCTGTAAATAGATTTTTGCAAACTATCTTCCTGCACTTTCACTAAATCACTTACAGGCACCATTCCCTGCTGGCCTTTTACTTTAAGGTTGGTAATGTCTTCAATAGAAGTTTTATCGGCATCGTTTAATTTCATCACCATGTTTACCGGACGGTTCGATTTTTCATCATACAAATTTCCAATAGGATGCTCACCCATTAAATAAGTAAGGTTGCCTGTTATTTGCCCCGGAGCCACACCATTGAGCATTGCTTTTTCTTTGTCGAAAATAAGCTTGAATTCTGTTTGAGGATCTTCAATCCTTGTATCTACATCTACTACATCGTTGGTTTCATTTAGTATTTTTTCTACCTGCCTTGCAATATTAATTTGTTCCCCATAGTTGGGGCCGTAAACTTCTGCAACAATGGTTGACAAGACAGGTGGACCGGGAGGCACTTCCACAATTTTTACATTTGCATTATACTTTGATGCAATAGCCTGGATATGCGGACGAATTTTTTTTGCAATATCATGGCTTTGTAATTTTCGCTCATCTTTACCCAATAAGTTCACTTGTATATCTGCCGTGTTGCTTGCCCCTCTTAAATCGTAATGGCGAACAAGTCCGTTAAAAGTAATGGGTGCCGATGTTCCGACATAAGACTGGTAATTGACCACTTCGGGAACTGTTTTTAAATATTGTGCAATATTTTGTGTAACCACGGCAGTTCTTTCCAATGTAGTGCCTTCGGGCATATCTATCACCACTTGAATTTCATTCTTATTATCGAAAGGCAGCATTTTTACCGCAACCCATTTGGTAAAAAATGCCAACATCGATATTAATAACAGCACAGCAGTTACTCCAAAAATTGTCCATCTCTTTCTTTTACTGTTCAACAATGGAAGCTGTAGTTTGTTATAAAGTTTATAAATGGTTGTAGTTTTCAACCCTTTCGATTCTTTTTCTTCCTGCTTATCTTTTTCTATCAATAAATGATAACCGAGATAGGGCGTTACGGTTAATGCAATAAACAACGAGAGCAACATGGCGATAGAAGCACCTATCGGCATCGGGCTCATATATGGCCCCATCATGCCAGATACAAACGCCATAGGTAGAATTGCTGCAATTACGGTGAAAGTGGCCAGTATGGTTGGATTGCCAACTTCGTTAATGGCATAAAGTGCAGCTTGTTTAAACGGCAGTTTTTTCATTTTAAAATGCCGATGCATATTTTCGGCAATGATGATGCTGTCGTCCACCACTATACCCACTACAAATACCAAAGCAAATAATGTAATACGATTTAATGTATAACCTAAAATATAATAACTGAAAAGCGTTAACGCAAAAGTGAGTGGTACCGATAAAAAAACTACTAATCCACCACGCCAGCCCATGGCAAGCATCACTAATACCGTAACGGCAATAATGGCAATACCGAGGTGAAGCAATAGTTCGGATACTTTATGAGAAGCCGTTTCGCCATAATTTCGGGTAACTTCTACCTTTACATCATTTGGAATTAAATCAGCTTTTAATTCTTCTGTTTTCCTGATGATCTTGTCTGCAATTTGCATAGCATCTGCACCTTTCACTTTAGAAATAGAAAGTGTTACTGCGGCATATTCAGAATTTAAAATTTTCCCATGCGCTGTTGCATTGCCATATCCAAAACTTACATAGTTGTTGGGCGAAACCGCACCGTCTTCCACCTTTGCAACCTGTTTTAAATACACCGGCATATTATTGGAACTGCCAATCACTAAATTTTCCACATCTTCGGCTGTACGCAAAAACTGCCCGGTAGTCAACAAATATTCAGTATCGCCTTTGACAAAACTTCCGGATTGTGAACTATTGTTGCTTACCTGAATCATTTGCATAATACCCAATGCATCTACATTTGATTCGGCCATTTTATCTTTATCTAAAATAACTTTCAACTGCCTTGGCCGGCCGCCAATAACATTGATTACCGAAACATCTTTCACTTTTTTTATTTCGGAAGATGCTTCTTCGGCAATGCGCCGCAAATCATAATCTGAATAGTTTTCGCTCCATAAAGTAAGCGACATCATGGGTACATCATCTATAGAACGGGTTTTTACAACAGGCTTAAATACTCCCGCTGGAAACAAATCAGGATGCTTCAATAGTTCATCATACAATTTTACATAAGATCTTTCGGGGTCTTCGCCCACGTAAAACTGAACAATAATCATTGCCTGCCCATTCATGGCTACGGAATGAAGATGCTCCACACCTTTAATATTGGAAAGAATTTTCTCAAGTGGTTTCACCACACGGTTTTCCACTTCGGTTGGGTTGGCACCCGGATAGCCAACCATTACATCGGCCATTGGAATTATTATTTGTGGTTCTTCTTCCCTTGGAATTAATGTTGAACTATATACACCTATCACCATCAAAACAAACATGAGCAATAAGGTGATTTTTGAATTGATAAATATGTCTGCAATTCTGCCTGCTATTCCTTTTTCCATTTTTACTAATTTTTTAAAGCCAATACGCAATTGTGCAAAACCATTTTATTTCATTTTTACTTTTGCCCCATTAAACAATTTTCCATCTGCATGAAGCACATAATTTTCACCTGCTTTCAAGCCCGAAAGCACTTCCACCTCATCGCTGGTTTCTTTTCCTAATCGCAACCATCTTAGCATTGCTGTATTTTCAGCGCTAATGGTATAAACACCGCTGAGCTGTCCTTTTTGCACTAATGCAGTTTTTGGAATTAAAATACTGTTTGATTTGCTTGCGTGAGTTTTTGTATTTGCAAATGGAAAACGTACATTCACAAACATACCCGGTAATAAATTTTTTGTAATAGGAAGATTAATATTTACCATATACTGACCACCCGAATTGGCCGAAGAATGGCTGATTTCAGCAATAGTTCCGACAATTTCTTCACCTGAATATTTTATTTGAACCTGCGTTTGCATACCGTTTTTTAATTGTGCAATATTATTTTCCGAAACCATTACCTGTGCCTGTAAAATGCCGGGTGACTCAATGGTTAACAATGGCATACCCGGACTTGCCAAATCGCCCTGCTCCACAAATTTTGCGGTAATGGTCCCCGAAATAGGAGCGCTGATATTACTGTAACGGTATTGTGCATTCACTTCGCTTTTTATCAATTTGGCAGCTTTGAGGCTTGCATTGGCCATATCAAAACGTACTTTCATATCATCCAATTCCTTTTGCGATGCGCTTTGTGTGTTAAACAAATTCCGAAATCTATCATAATCTTTTTTTGCTGCATCATAGGTAGCCTGTGCCTGTAAAATTTGTGCATCGGCCTGACCATCTTTTGCTTGTATATCGGTATTGTTGATGGTTACCAATTGCTGGCCGGCGCTTACCTGCTGGCCAACTTTTACGGAAATGGATGTGATATAACCCATCATCCGGGTTGACAGGTTCACCGAATTTTTTGAAATCAATTTTCCACTTGCATTTGCAAAGGAGCCTGCATTTTCGAAACCCGTTTTTGCCAGCGTTACTATTACCGGATCACTGGTATAGGCAGCCTTTTCATCTTGCGGTGAGGAGCAATTAGTGAAAGTTGCGATTGTTATTACAAATGCTAAGCCGTAAAAAATCTTTTTCATTATATGCATTTTTAAAATTGTATGGTTGTTCACTTAACTTATTAGTTGTTCAAAAATTTATAATAGGCAGTTGCCGTGTTGTATTCAAAAACAGCCTGATGGTATTCTAATTCTTTTTGGGCCATTAAGGTTTCTGCCGTAAGCAAATCGGCTGATTTTTCCAATCCCTGGTCGTAACGGTTTTTTCGGATTCGGTAAGCTTCTTTGCTCAGGCTCCATGCCGATTCTGTAAGATTTATTTTTGCAATGGCATCCTGCAATTGACGATATGCTTTATTTAATTCCAATTCGCTTTGCTGTGTGTATTTATCCAAATCTGCTTTTGCCCTGTTGTAATCTGCTTTATGGGCCTTTTGGTCGCTTATTGATTTTAATCCGTCAAATAAATTCCAGGATATTTGCAAGCCAATTAAATATCCATTGCCGTTAAATTCATAAAACTTATTATCGTGCATTTCAAAGCTTCCAAATGCATTGAGCCTTGGCAGTAATTTAGATTTGGCTGATTTTTCCATCCAATTGTAAGCTTCAAACGACTTGCGATAAGCCTGCAAATCTTTTCTTTTGGTATTGAGTTGCTGGTCTGCAGCAATTATTGAAGTTTGATACGATAATTCATTGGATGGTTTTAGCGTTTTCCCACTTCCTTCTTCATTTATTAATGCAAATAAATAATCAGAAGCATTTTGAATGTTTGTTTGTGCCACCTGTATTTGAGCTTTAACTTCATTGAGGCGTACATCCAAATACAATACATCCGATTTTTGAACCATGCCATTGATATAATAATTATCAATCACTTTTTTATTGGCCAAAGTGGTGTTTTGGGCTATCTCCAAAGTTTGTAAAACCTTATAGGCAAACTGCAGCATATAATATGCCTTGTCCAGTTCAAAACGCAGATACTCTGCGGCTCTTTCTTTCTTAATTTTTAGTACTTCTGTTTTAACAGTGCCGGCTTTTTTTTGGTAAACCATATCCATATTGATAATGGGTTGCTGCACTTCTATTTTAGGACCGAAGTCGAATATGTTTTTGGGATTATTTAAAAGTATTGGATTAAAGTCGTTCATTCCAATCCTCGATTGATTGAGTTTTGTTCCAAAAGTGTTCAAAGGACTGTTGGTATTCATCATCGTATAAGAAGCCGTAATATTTGGCAAATGCATTGCCCTTGTTTTTAATAACTCCGCTTCCGTGAGCTCAATTTCTTTTTGTGCCAATATTAGCTGGAGATTTTGATCCAGTGGTTTTTGACGCAATTCCTGCAATGAAACCTTTACTGTGTCTTGCGCATAAATAGAAAAACTGCTGATGAGTAACAAAAACGTAACTGCTTTTTTCATGTTCAGTGCCTTGATTTTTCAGCAAATTTCACACTTCAAAAACCGTTAGTCGGTTACTTATGTTACATAAGGGAAATTAAATTTTTGCAAATGAGATTACAGTTTTTGGGCTTCTTATTGGTATGGTAAAAGACCAATTTTGCAGAGGAAAGGGTATGGGCTTTTATTTTCATTTCAATTTGCTATAAAATGAAGCGAAAGAGTTTACACAAATAAGTATTATTATGGATACCTAAAGTAATTGCAAATTGCATTGCTGCATAGTAATTTTTGAAGGCTGCTGTCTTTCAACACTTCTGTATAATCCATCCATTTGCCATTCACTTTTATTTTTCGATATACTAAGCGTATGCCCTGGCTGTAATCTACATACCAGTAAATATGCCCGGTATAAACCGGCTGAATGGGCTGGCCATTCAATTGATGCCATCCGTAAATGGCAACCCTGTCTTGCCTTGGATGTTGCAAAAGTTTATCGGTAATCACTACATCTTTTTTTATGCCGGCTATCAATCCTTTTCTGCCTTTCCTTTGTCCTTCTATAATTAAATGATGCTGCCACATGGTAGGAGTGCTGTCTCTTAAAGCATACATGGGTACAGGTATTAATTTTACGTTAGCTGCTTTGTAAATATCGTCAACCATTTTGGGTGTAGGCAAAAAACATTGTAAGCTATCTGCAATTTTTTGTGCAGCAAGAGGAGTTATATTTACCCTCACCCAGTCTTTATTTGTTCCCACGCTTAAATAATCTGGTGATACAAAATAGGTAGCCCGTATAATTTTTTTTGTAATTGAATCAAAAACTACAACCTTAACAGGATGAAATTTTTTCAAAAACTCCGGAATATTACCTGCAAAAACTTCTTGCAATACAAAGGAATCCCTTTGAGCCCATTGCATTCCAAAAGCTTTTTGATAAAATGCTGTTCCTCCCAATTCCGATTTTCTTTCGGGAACCAAAATAGTTTTACTGCCACGGCAGGAAATTAAACCAACTATCATCCATACAAAAAACAATCGCATGAGTAAAGTTAAAAAATGCATCAGTATTTGATTATTTAATTTCCTTGCAACAGTTCTACAGTAATTAGTGAAGTGAAAGGGTTGGGTGCCGTATAAATTTTATCTGCCCATCTTTATAGTAACAAGCTCATGTTGTTTTAAGTCTTACAATTCAGCCCAACCGTTGCTGGTTACATCCTATTTTTGAAGCTATAGTCTGATTTTTAGTATTGATATGTGTTAAACTTGCCTGGTATAATAACTTTTTACTTTATTATTTAAAAGTTATTTACTGATAATCCTTTTGTGCAAACATGCCTTTGAAATACAAATAATATTTTCCATCTTTTTTATTGCGCCAATATCGCTTTCCTTCCAGGTCGTAGTAATACCTGCCGTTTACATCTTTTTTTGCGGCGGCACTGTTTACTACTATTGATTTTGGGGTAGGTGTTTTAATGGGAGCTTTGTATTCAACCGAGGGTTTTGCAGGAGGATTGTGAGCTGTTTCGGATGGGGTTGTTTTTTTACTGCAGGAAATAGATATAATTATTATTCCAATTATATATAGGCAGGTATTCTTCATAATAAAGATTTCTCTTCTTTATGCAATAAGTTTACCAAAAAACAGTGGGATCTATTTTTTTCTTTTCTTGGGCTTGTATTTTTTATTCACTTTAGGGCTGTTGAAATAGGCATCCAATTCTTTTTCATCTACTTGTTCTTCCGAAAAAGGAATATCAATTAATTGTACCTGCATTTGTTTCAACTCGTCTCTAAGTTTTTTTGATTTGGCTAAAATATCGGGGTCTCTTTCGCCCACCAATTGATTTTCCTGCAGCAAATATTCTAATCGTTTAATACTACTGCGAATTAGTGTAGCGGCATTTTGCTCATAGCTATTGTTGGGTGCAGTAGCTTCTTTTACAGGAACCATTGCAACGCCAACACTGGGTAAAATTTTTCCAGCAGTTTTTTGGCCATCGCTTGGAAGAGATGAGAAAACTGTCCCTCCCAGGGCGGTAGAAGCCGATGCTAAATCAAAACTTGTTCGGGTACTCTTTGTTTTTTTTATTCTTCTATCTACAATTCTAAAGCTGCTTTTTAAAGAAACTATATATTTTTCAATATCAGTCTGCAAACGGTAGAATTCACGAACCTGTTGCGGATAATTAATGTTTTCTTTTACAAAAACTTCAATAAGGGCAGTGTCGCTGATGTGAAATTTATTGGTGCCAATAAAATAGAGTAATAGTTTTTTTGTTTTTTCTTTATCACTTTCTTTTACAAAATCAAAGGGTGCTGTCCATATAAACTCATCACCACATTTAGAAATATTCACAGTTGATTTTATAGGATAGTTGCTGAGATAGGTGAGTTCTTCAATGGGAAAGCTCCCATTATCGCATTGAATTCTAAAACTAAGGGTATCGCCTTCTTCGATATTTACCAACCTGGTTACGCTCGGCTTTACCCTCGACGGAATTATTTCGGTATTGTAAAATTGAATGATAAAACTGGTATCAACTTTGTCTTTTGGGTATTCTAAATTTTGTACACTGATAAAAACTTTATATTCATGATCGTACTTAAGCTTGCCCGAAAGAAAGTAAGATTTATCTGCTTTAAAAGTAAGCAGGCCATTGTCTTTATTGAGCCTTAAACCGGCCGGCGAATTTTTAATAAACCAATAATAGTTTTCCTGTGGCTTGTTAATAATTAGCTGATAGGCTAAGGATGAGTCAACATGAAGATTAAAATAGGGGTTCATGTTTTTTATGCGTAGTGCAGTATCTACAATGGCCATTGGGTTTACAGTAGTGTCGGTATTTACCTGGGCATTGCTTTTAAATGTAATTAAATAAAAACAACATAAGATTGTTAAACGAACTTTATTCATTGTAACTGCTTGAAATTTGGTTGGGCGAAGATAACTTAAACTTATCAAATGGTACAAATAAGACACGGGGGCCGCCATTTAAAAAATAATTTAACCTGTGCTCCATTTCTTATTGTTTATAGCTGTTTAAAAACTATTTTGATATAAATATTTCTTGTATGAAAAAATGGATATGTTTATTGGGGATTGGTTTTATTTCTACTGGCACCTTTGCTCAATCAGCCGAAGATTCGGTAAAAGCTGTCGTAAATAAATTATTTGATGCAATGCGAAATAGCGATGCTAAAATGCTTCAATTGGCATTTGGCGATAGTGCAGTGTTGCAAACTATTTCTGTTTCAAAAGAAGGAAAAGTTTTGGTGAAAACGGATGCTGTGAATGATTTTGCAAAATCAATTGTAGCCGCTCCTAAAGGCTCATTGGATGAAAGAATTATTTTTGAAACTATAATGATAGATGCCAATCTTGCATCGGTATGGACGCCCTATCAATTTTATTACAATGGAAAGTTGAGTCATTGTGGAGTTAACTCTTTTCAATTCGTGCGGTTTGGTAATGAGTGGAAGATTCAATACATTATTGACACCCGGAGGAGAAAAGGTTGCCAATAGCTTAGGCCAGCAATGCTTAGATGGTTGCTTTATTTGCTTTGTCTTTTAAAAATTTTGTTTAACTATTGTTTTCAAAGCACATTGTTAAAAGTTGATGGCTTTTGTAAGAACATCTTATTGTTTTCTTGTCAAAATTAAAATGTAAAAATCAAAAGCCCCCCTGGGAACAGGGAGGCCTACCTTCTTAAACCAACTAAGGTATCAACTGTATGAACTCTACTACTATCTTATTGAATGTTGATGTCTTTAGCAGCCGTTTTTTGGTTTTCTTTTTTAGGAAGTTCCAATTTTAGAATACCATTTTCGTAACGGGCGCTAATGTTGTCAGCATCTATTTTTTCATCTAATGTAAAACTGCGTTTGAAAGATTTGTGCGAAAATTCTTTACGCACCATCTTATCTGTAGTTTCATTGATTTCTTCTTTCTTTTCGGTACTAATGGTTAGTACATTTCCTTCCAATTTTACATTAAAGTCGGCTTTTTCAAAACCGGGAACCGAAAGCTCTACACCGTAGCTATTTTCTTTTTCCATAATGTTTACCGGAGGAAAATGCAAAACATCTTCTCTAAATGTTTTGGAAACCGTTGCAGGAAATTCGTTGAAAAAGTCTTTCATCATACCGTCAAAAGTTTTTCCAAATCCGTTGTTTACTTTTACTAGTGTCATGGCGATTGTTATTTTAATTTTTAAGTTTTTTGTTCTAAAAGAATAAAATCAAAATGTGTTCCATGGTATTAATTAAGCCAAAAGTTCCCAAAAGCATCTAAAAAATGCGTCAAAAAGGCGTATTACTATCCATTTATGCGCCATATTTACACTTTCGATATTGGATATAGTATAATCTTGCTGAAATTCTGATGTTATTCATTTGTACTTTTGCGTCATCTATAATAAATCAAATTAAAAAACATGTATCCAGCAGAGATAGTAATTCCCATGAAAGAGGAATTAACAGAAAATGGCTTTAAAGAATTATTGACTGCCGATGCGGTAGAAATTGCATTGGCTCAAAAGGGCACAACTTTGGTAATGATAAATTCGGTATGTGGCTGTAGTGCTGGTACTGCACGCCCGGGGGCAATTTTAGCCGTACATAACAGCTCAAAAAAGCCGGATTATATGGCTACCAGTTTTGCAGGTTTTGATGTGGAGGCAGTAAACCAGGTACGTAAGCACATGTTGCCTTATCCGCCATCATCGCCTGCCATTGCATTGTTTAAAGATGGCCAATTAGTTCACATGATAGAACGCCACATGATTGAAGGCCGCAGTGCACAAATGATTGCCGACAACCTGATAGGCGCATTTGATACTTACTGTAATTAATGCGGGAAGAAATACCTGAATCTAAAAATATGAGGGAAGTACGTTAGCGTAGTTCCCTTATTTTATTTTAGTGCTGCTTTGTTTTTTTATAAAACAACTTTCAACTTTCAATTTGTTTATATTGCAACCCTTAATTTAAACTTACCGGATGTATCCCAATTTATATTATATTTTTAAAGACTGGTTTGGAGTAGAGTGGAAGGCTTTATCTTTTTTGAATTCCTTTGGCCTATTTGTAGCCCTGGCATTTATTGCTGCCGCCTGGGTTTTAAGTTCCGAACTTAAGCGAAAAGAAAAGGCAGGCCTGCTTTTGCCGAGGGAAGAAATGATAACGGTTGGAAAACCGGCATCCCTTATGGATTTGTTTTTGAATGGGGTAATGGGTTTTATTTTCGGGTATAAGGTAATTGGTTTGTTTTTTAGTATGCCGGATGCTGTAAATGCACAGGATTATATTTTTTCAAAAGACGGAAATGTATGGGGAGGTTTATTGGTGGCTTTGGTTTTAGCCGGATTGAAATGGTGGGAAAAAAACAAACAAAAATTAGCCGTACCCCAAAAACGAGCGGTGCGAATTTGGCCACACGATAGGGTAGGCGATATAGTTATTCTCGCCCTTGTGTTTGGAATTTTAGGTGCTAAACTTTTTGATAATATTGAACATTGGGATGAATTTATTCAAGATCCCATTGGCAGAATTTTTTCGCAAAGCGGTTTGGCCTTTTACGGAGGATTAATTGTAGCGGCAATTGCCATTATTTGGTACGGCCGTAAAAAAGGCATTAGCATTGCACATTTAACCGATGCGGCCGCACCGGCTTTAATGATTGCTTATGCAATAGGCCGCATAGGATGCCAGGTAAGCGGCGATGGCGACTGGGGTGTGTTCAACAGTGCATATATCAGCGATAACCAGGGTAACTTATCTATTGCAGCCCCGGGGGAATTTCAACAAAAATTAAAAGAAAATTCTACTTACTTTTTAAGCGGACAAACAGCAGATGAAAACGGAAAACCGGGCTACGTTACCGATAGAACATATGCCTCATTGGACTCGGTTCCGCATAAAAGCTTTACCGGCCCCGGCTTTTTACCAAAATGGTTTTATGCCTACAGCTATCCGCAAAATGTAAATAGAGATGGAATAGTAATGCCGGGTATTACCGATGAGCACAACCGAGTATTGCCTCAACCGGTTTTTCCAACTCCATTATATGAATTTATTCTTTGTGGACTTTTATTCCTTTTGATGTGGGTACTACGCAAAAAAATTACCATTCCTTTTTTAATGTTTGGTATTTACCTAATGCTTAATGGTATTGAAAGATTTTTAATTGAATCTATACGGGTAAATATTCACTACAATTTTTTGGGTATGCAACTATCGCAGGCGCAATTGATTGCTTTAGGATTAATATCGCTTGGAATAATTGTAGCATTCTTTGCTAAAATGAAAGCAGCCAAAAAATAGAATGCCAGTTCAGTTATTTTTGTAAAAAAATGAAAATATTTTTTAAAACTAAAGCCGGATAGTTCCGGCTTTAGTTTGAATTTATTTTAAGCTATAACGCAGGCCAATATAAAATTCTCTTCCTCTTGTAGGGCCCCATACGGATGAAATGTCGAAATAAGGGCTGAACGGATTTTGCCAGCTAATGATGGGCTGGTTTTGCCTGAAATTAAAAATATTTTCGCAGCCGGCATATAGCTCCACTTGCTTTAAAATAAATGTTAGCTGCGAATTTATGGTGGTATATGCTTTCGAAAAATCGGGTCGTTGATATGCTTCCGGATTGTTCCTGGTATTGGGCAGTCGTTGTTTTCCAAACCAATGAATATTCATATCTGCATTCATTTTTTTTGAAGGCGAATGATAGCTGAACGTGGTTAAAACTTTGTGTTTTGGATTAAAAGGCAAAATATTTTTTTCTCCATTTTCAACTTTAAAAACGTCTAAAAAATTGTAACCTGCTTTAAACTCATAATGCTTAAAGAAGTTTAGTAAAAGATCGACCTGAAAACCGTTACTAATACTGGTGCCGGTGAAGTTTTTAATAAATGCTTTGGTAGGGTCGGTATCATAATCGGGGAAAACCTGGTTTTGAAAATCGGTTCTGTAAAAGTCTAAACTTATGTGCCCCGAAATAGATTTATTATCAAATTTCTGTGTAACATTTATTCCGGTGTTTAATGCTCTTTCAGGTTTTAACGCTTCCAGAAAAACAATGTTTCTGGAGCTTGCCAATAAGCCCACATTTTCACTAAATAAGTTTACAGTACGCCAGCCCGTTCCAATATTGGCTCTTATGGTAAGCTTTGCATTTGCATCGTATTTCAATAAAGTTCTTGGTGCAAGCCTCCACCCAAAACGATTGTGGTAATCAAATCGAATACCGGCAATCCATGTAAGTTTTTCATTCCACAGTTTTAAAGTGTTTTCTGCAAATAGCCCGGCTACATTTTCAATATTACTGTATTTGCCATCATAGTTCCGGTTAATATTGTTGCCGGCAAATACAATGGTTTCCTGCAAATTCAAAGATTTAAAACTAATGCCGGATTTTAGTGTGTGCTTATTTGTTGGCGTAAATTCATGCTGTAGGTTAACAAAAGTATTGGTTTGTTTTGCATCGTATTGAAGCGATCCAAAAAACGATTCCTGGTTTTGATGAAATGCCGAAGTGTATAAAACTATTCGATTCATATCATTGAAACGGTAGCCTGTTTTCATCCATAAATCCTGCTGTTGAATATTTACAGTGTTTCCATAAATACTGCTGCTGCCTTTATGCAATGTTGGATTAAAAAAAGTTTGTCCGCCAATTCTGTTTTCATTTAAATAGCGAAAGGTAATTTCATTACTCCATCCCCACTCATTTTCCTTCCCTTTTTTCCATTTGTTTAAAACCATATAGCGGGTTAATAAAGGCAGGTCTAAAAAGTCATCATCATCTCTGTTTGTTTTATTGGCAGGCTGCACGGTACTAAAAGCTAATAAACTATGCCACTTGCCCGTTTTAAAATTGGTAGAAAGGTTCAAATGCTTTTCTGCAAAACTGTTCATATAAACATTGGCAAATAATTTTATGGCAGTGTTGGGCTTTTTTGTTTCAACATTTATTTGGCCGCTTATACTTTCGTAACCCTGTAAAACGCTATTGGCTCCTTTACTTATAAAAATATTATCTACTAATGTGCCGGGCAGCCCGCTTATGCCGTAAGTAAATGCCAAACCCTGTATCATTGGAAAGCCATCAATTAAAACCTGGTTATAAACACCCGACAATCCTAAGATGCGTAATTCTTTTGCATTGGTGATAATATTAGTTGTTTGCGGATGAACACTGGCCTGGGTTTCAAAGCAACCGGCCAAATCGCAACAGGCAGATTTTTTTAATTCAGTAGCCGTTAGTACTTCGGTTTTAATGGCATTACGGTTTGATAATAACGTACCGTTTTTTTCAGCCACTATTATTACTTCCTGAAGATTGGATGCAGTTTTTAATTTAAAAACTACCGTATCAATTCCCTCAACATCTATACTGTCCGGCACATATCCTGTAAAGCTGACAACTAATTTTTGATTTTGAGTTGTTTTAGCAATCCTAAAAACTCCTTTTGAATTGCTGGTAACAGCTTTTTTCTCGGATGCCCAAAAAACGGAAGCCCCTGCCAATGGTTTTTGATTAAGGTCAACAACTAAGCCATGAATGGATTGAGCAAAAGAAGAAATCGGTAGTAATAAATATATATATACTAAACTTTTAAACATGCTTAATTTTTAATTTTATAGGGTCTGGAATTGGGATCACTGCATCCTTCGGTATTTTCAAAAGCAGCCATAATTTCTTTGTTGGTTACCAACGCCGGATTGTATGTGATACTAAAAGAAGATACTGCGCCTCCTTTTAATGCCTTACATTCGGCCACTCCGTTCAAAGCCTGCACATTGGTTGATAGGGTAGTCAGGTCGTTTTTACAGGTTACTCCTTTTACTTTAAGGGTTATTGTTGTATCTACGTTGGTGGCGGCATAAGAAATGTTGCCGGTTGCTAATAAAGCAAAAAGGATAATTAATATTTTACTGTTCATTTTTTATTTTTTTAAAGTGAATTGTTGAGCTGTATTAATATACATGCGAAACTTGTGAATATTGTACTAAGTTTTAAATACCGACTTATTAAATTTTATTTGGCTTATTATTAATGTTTGATTGTACTCTAAATGAGTTCAACAGCAAAACATTTTGGGTTAAATTATTTATGTATAATGAATAAAATAATTAACCGTTTACCCTACATGTAAAATGGAGCCAGGTACATTTAATAAGAAAAACTAACATTGTAATGAGTGGAGTTATATTTTGGGAGGTTGCCAAATTGGATAAAAAGCCTCTATTGCCGGGTTCGATATAAATTGATTGTATCTTTTTTCTATTGGAAAAATTGTAGGTTCAAATCGTATGATTGTTTCAGTAAGTATAGTTGGTAAAGTGCAGCAAAGGCAGTTGCAAAACCCGTTGCAACAGCCATGTTCACCCGAAATATCTGAAACAGCACTATTATTGTATTGAAACGCTTCAAAAGCTTCGGGTGCTTTTACACAGCATCCATCTGCATTATCACATGCCGATGCTGTAAAAGAAAATAATAAACCAATCAGTAAAATGAAAAGCGGTTTCATCGCTCCAAAGTTAATATTTTATATTAATAAATTTTGAATTGGAAAATCCTGCTCTATATAAAAATTGACTAATAAACTTTGGCTAATTCTTTAATAAAAAAAGGTAAACATAGAAACGAAACTAACAACATCTCCGTACGCAGGTTTTAGATGTATTTCCAAGAATGGATATAAATGAAAACGAAGCCTTCAGGAGGCTTCGTTTTCTACTAAATTCTCAAAACTATTTTTTATTATTTATTCTTTGCCGCAAATACCGGAGCAGGTGCTACATTTTCAACGGGCTTGGTTGATTTTAAGTATTCAAATACGGCCTGAACATCTTCATCAACCATGGCGGCATAACTTTGCCAGGGCATTGGGGGTAATAATGTTCGGCTGCCTTCCTGGCCTTTCCACTTGCCCTGGGTAAAGGCTCGTTTAAATTGCTCATAAGTCCATGCACCTATGCCTGTGGCATCCGAAGTAATGTTGGGTGCAAAGGATGTAAAGCCTGGAGTTGCTAAGGATGTTTGTTCGTTGTTAAACAATACCCATCCTTTTTCAAAAGCATCTACACTTACTTCGTTGGGTTTTACTTCGCTTCTATAACCCGAAAGTATTTTTGAAGTGTCTAATACCGGCCCCATTGCTGTCATTAGCTTTGGAGTGTGGCAATCGTTGCAACCGCTAATGGCTACTAAATAGGCACCTCGTTTAATTAGTGAGTCCTGTGAAATTTGTTGGCCTCCGGGTTTTGCCGATGACAAATTGCAGGCATACGCTATTACCATTACAAAAATGGCCGTTGTTGGAATAAATGCTTTAATACGCATAGTTATATTTTTTTTGAATATTAATTTTTCACAAACCTATTCAGTTCTTTTTTTGAATGCAATTGACTAATGAATGAATTGCTGTGAATAATGTATGAATTGTTGTTTCCTCTTTTTTCAACTTTATTTATGCCCGGTCTTGCAAAAGTGCGTTCATTACTGAAAGGGTATTTTTTATTTGAACAAAATGCCGTTGTTCATGTGCAATAAAAAAACGAAAAGTGTCGCCTAATTTTAATGTAATCAATCGGCTGAGCGATGTGGGAATGCGTAATGCATTTAAATTGGCTGTTTTGCTTACCTGCAACAGGTTGAGCAAGTGATATTGATGAGTAATAAATTTCGATAATTGGTTTGTAGCATCGGGCTTTGAAGCCGGAATTACATTTTTAGGCGATTTCATTTTTTTGGCAATTACATTGTTGGCTGCCGGTTTCATAATATGGACAAAATAATTACCTAGCCAGCCCGGTTTAAACATTACCGATGGAGAGCTTTGATGCAAGTGTAGTTTGGCTTCGATAGCTGCAATATAAAAGCTATTGTAAAAATTTAAATGTTCTAATACCTGTGCTACACTCCAAATTCCAACGGCAGGTTCTTGGGTGAGTTTTTCAGTAGATTGCTGCCGCAATTGTTCTGCCTGTAAAATAATTGCTTTTACATCGGCTTGCAGTAGCTCTAATAAATTGTTGCTGTACATTGATTTCATTTTTACATGGTTTTAATTCATCACAAAAATGAAAAGTATTTACCGGCCCATTGTTGGCAAAAACCAATATTTTATATTTTAACTGTACTAAGTAGCTTGCTGAAATTTGTAGCATCTATACCCAGGTACGATGCCAGGTATTTATGGGGAACTATATTTAAAATATGTGGGCTTCGTTTAAAGAGGGTTTTAAATTTTTCCTCATTGGAAAAACATTGCAATTCAATATGCCGCTCCAATGCACCTTTAAGTGCAAAGCTGGTAGCTTTAAATAAGAGGTTTTGTAAGGCTGGAATTTCTGTGATAAGTTGTTGCAACTGATCGTAACTTATGCGAAGAAAACTACTTGCAGTAATGGTTTCTAAAAAATAGAGTGAGGGTGTTTGTGTTAAAAAACTATCGGCTATCCCACTAAATGATGGTGGGTAGGTGAAGACTATACTAGCCTCTTTATTATTTTCCGCCAGGTAAAAAGCTCTTTGCACTCCTACTGTTACAAAATATAAATATTTTTCTGTTTCGCCTGCTACAGTAAGGATGGTTTTGCGTTTGTAAATAACGGGTTGCCAGAAGCTCACAAAATAATCCAGGTCTGTTTTTGGCAATGGATAAATATTGTTTAAAAATAATTTTAGTTGCGCTTTTTCCATTGGCATAAAGATAGGTTAAGAGCAGGTAGCTTTTGTTGCCATAAAAAAAACCGCCACGGTTTACATGACGGTTTTAAACTTTACATTGTTCAGACTATAGTTTTATTACTCGGCCATTTCCCGTAATATCGCTTGATACGGTATTTGGATTGCCCTTATAATATACGGTTGAAGTACCGGTAATGGTTACGTCCAAATCTTCTCCCACTGTAATTTCTGCAATGCCCTGGCCTGTCATCGTAATTTTTGCTTCTCTTGCTGTTAAATCAAAAGCTTTTAGTTTAGGGTTACCTGTTAGCTCGGCTTCAAAAACATCTTCATTGCCCGATGCTACATTTATAATACATAAACCCTTTGCCATAACCTTTGTAAGCGATGGAAGTGTAATGTAAACATGCGAATTGTCGTTTGAAATACCGGTGCCGGATTTATATCCAATTTTTAGTGTGCCATTGCTTACCGTTGTTTTTAAATGTTGCAATAAGTTTTGATAAGCTTCTACTTTTACTTCAAAATTGTTGCCATACACAATGCTCACATTGGTGTTGCCTTCTACATCTATTTTACTAAAATTGCTTAGCGGCCTGGCTTCAATACTTGTGTTTCCACTGCCAACAATATTGTCTTTTGAACAGGATGCCAAAGTTGCTATCGCAAAAAATGCTACAAATAATTTTTTCATTTTTATACTTTTAAAAGTTTATATCAATTAATGTTCAAAGATATTTTACTGCATGCCTGCAAATAATACCGGAATGAATGAAATGCAATAAGCGAAGTATAAATTGGAGGCCCTATTGAACAATTTATCATTCTGCAATTGAGAAGGCTAAAGCCTTTTAGAGTTTTGAAGTTTTATACAAGGTAAATTGTCGTTTATTTTCCCATCCACTTTTTAAAGTCGGTTACTTTTTCTCTGCTCACCAAAGCCTCCTTATCTACTAACGGTTTTAACTGGAGTATTAAACGATTGCCAAAGTAGTCATCAATTTTTTCAATACTGGCAATAGAAACATAAAAAGAACGACTAATGCGGAAGTAACGCTGTGGATCCAGCATATCTTCCAGTTCGTCCATGGTGTAATCCACTACAAATTTTTTATTGTCGCCGGTCTTAAAAAAATTAAGGCGACCATCGCTGTAGAAATATCCAATATCATTGGTTTCAATGCTAACTAATTTTTGCCCGTGCTTTACCAAAAAGCGTTTGCGGTATTCTTTAGGTTGTAGTTTTGATTGTAATTCTTTTACCAGGCTTTCAATATTAATGCCCGATGCAGTATTTGCCTGTGTAGTTTTGAACTTGTTGATAGCAGACTGCAATTCTTCTTTTTGTATTGGTTTTAAAAGATAGTCAACGCTGTTTACTTTAAAAGCCTTTAAAGCATACTCATCATAAGAAGTGGTAAAAATAACCGGGCTTTTTACTTCTGTAAGATTAAATATTTCAAAGCTTTGACCATCGGCCAGCTCAATATCCATCAATATTAAATCGGGTGCAGGGTTTTGCTCCAACCACTCCACACTGCCTTTAATGCTATCTGCAGTACCTACCACCCGGGCACTTGCATCCACACTCTCCAGTGTTTTACTAAGTTTTTTAATTGCTAATTCTTCATCTTCTATAATTAAAACTTTCATACATCAATTTTTAAACTTGGTTTTCAATAAATGCAATTTCGTTCACTTGCATTTAAATTTATTCATTAACCTGTTTTAATTGTTCGTAAGGCGGAATGAATTGTTGCAAATAGGGTTGAAATGTTTTGTGTTTTCTTGCGTTAGCCTTCTTTTTGAACGGCGGTGCCTTTCCACATGAGTGGCAATACTACCGTAAAATTATTCTCATCTTCCATAACCTGGAAACCCGGTTGCCTTAGCAACTTGTACTTAGCATCAATGTTGCTAATACCTACGCCATTGCTGGGGGCCTTTACGGTACGGCGTTGCAGGTTATTGCTTACTACTAATTTATTGCCGGCTGCAGTAAAAATATCTATCAACAACGATTTATTTTTTGAAAGCACATTGTGTTTAACCACATTTTCTACCAGCAGTTGCAATGTGAGTGATGGTAGCAGGTAGGGTTCATACTGTTTGTCAATTTGTACATTTAACTGGACGGCCTCGCCATGCCGGGTTCGCAGTAATTGAAAATAAGATTGAATAAATTTTATTTCATTCTCTACCGTACTTAAACCTTCTTCGTTGTTGCGAAGTAAGTAACGATATACTTTACTCATTTCGTTTAAAAACTTTTCTGCCTGTACTTTGTCTATTGAAATTAAAGAAGACAGGGTGTTGAAGCAGTTAAACAGAAAATGAGGGTTTACCTGGCTTTTGAGCGTATCAAACTCTTGTGATACGGAAAGTTGTTCAATGTTTTCTTTTTCGTTTGCACTTTCTTTGTATTTCTCAAAAATATAATCTGCTTCAAATAAAGTTTCAAAAATTATATTTACACATATGCCAACCAGCAAGCCCAATGGAAGGTGGTTAATATTGAATGTATAACCGAGTATATTAAAATAATCGTAGATAAAGAAAATAAGGCCGATGCTTGGCATCATCACTACAAATTGCACCAGGCACTTTAATGAAATTCGCCTGAGGCTTTGCTCTAAGGCAGGGTATTTTTTTTCAACCCATTTGCCATAAAGTTCATGACCATAAAACGAAAAAAAAGAGATTAGGGTGAAAAAGGGGAAAGAGATTAGCCAGATATTTATATCCTTCCACAGTCTATCGTCGAACAAAATTAAATGAAAGGCCAGTAAGATAAAAGGCATCGAAAGCATCCAGCTATACAGTTCCAATTTGGGAATTTTATTTATCCTCATACCATCACCTCCTTCTTTCCAAATAATGGAATTTTAATAACACGGCCCTGGTTTGTGCTATCATCTACATTAATGATGGCTCCCAACAGCTCATATTTTTTTACTAAATTATCTAATCCTGCCTCAAAGTCCATAGCATCGGTAACTGTTTTGGGCTGCACATTGTTTTGTACTATGAGTTTGCCATTGGGGTCAATAAAAACAGCAATGCTTAATGGCAAAGCCTTGCTTACAATATTTTGTGTAAAAGCATTTTCAATTATTACCTGCAGGCTGTGTGGTGCAATTTGCATACTCAACTCCTTATCGGGAATATCAATGTGTAGTTGTAATCCATCGCCATACCTGGCTTTTAATAAATGATGGTACGATTTTATAAAACCAAGTTCCACTTCAAGCGGTACCAAAGTTTCTTCATCGTTTCTAAGCATATAGCGATACACTTTGCTCATTTCATTTAAAAACATTTCTGCTTTCTCCTCATCTTCCTGTATAAGACTGGAAAGTGTGTTGAGACAGTTGAATAAAAAATGTGGATTTACCTGGCTCTTTAAAGCATTTAAGCGACTTTGGTTGTAAGAAACATTAAGTTTTTCAGTTTCTGTATTGTTTCGCTTCCATTCGTTATAGCTGTTTACTCCTTCTAATAAAAATGTACGAAAGATACTGAGTACCGATAGTACAATAAAGTTCCAGACAAATGCCTTTTCGCTATACACATAATTAAACCAGGATACATTGCCATACATTTTAAATAAACCAAAAAGCTGTAACCCCAGTATCAGTAAAAAAATTGCGAGTACAATACTTATTCTTTTATACTGATCGGATTCTTTTGGAAATATGTTTATGAATAAGTGCATAATAGCAGTGCTCCATTTAAAATTAATACTATGCATTAATATGAAAATACCGGAGTACGCCAAAAAATGGGGAATATCAGAATAGTACTGAACCGGAAAATTTATACTGTTAAACAGAAGGGTCATTACAAATGCAACGCTTATAAAAACCTTGCTATTGATGTCAATATATTTGAGCCGTTGCAATTTCATTATTTACAAATTTTCAGAAAGTATTTTCATTGTTGGATGCTGTACTGCACAGGTTGCCATACTAATGGCATGAACTGTTGAAATTACAGCACAGGTATCGTGCATTCCATGCTGGCATTGTTTTTTGTAACATGCAGGTCAAGTTTTGCTTTTAAAGCATCCATTTTTGTACCGGTTTTTTTATTATTAAAAATACTGTTGAATTGTTTTTCATCGAGGTTAATGCCTTTTGCTACTACTAAAAACAGCAGTGCTGCTTTTCCTTTTGAAATATGTATCATTAATTCATGCGGTTTTTGGGCAGCTAAAGACTGCAGGCTTTCTTTCAATAGTAAATAAAAGTCTTGCCTCATTTGCATAGGCAACTGTAATTTTTTCAACTGCTCATCTACCCGAAATTCAATAGGCACTGCATGGCGGTTCATTAATGCATCAACCAATTCTTTAAAACGTTCCAATGTTTTATCCATGCTGTCGTTATCGGGGTTAATGCTCCACAGCATATCGTCCATCACCACAATCATATCACTGCTTTGTTGATTTATTTGAGCAATAAACTCTTTTGATTTCTCCGGCGAAGCATCGGCTTTTAGTTTAGCCATTTCACTCAGTATATTAATATTGCCGAGTGCTGTATGCACTTCTTCATGCAATTTGCCGGCAATACCTGCACGCATATTAAGCAATGCCTCTCTGCGTTTACTGCGCTGCCGGTCTAATAAAACCAGTATTGCAATTATAGTAAGAGCAAGCAGGCTAAAAAACCACCATTGCTTATAAAAAGGTGCTGCAATTATTACTTCAATGCTGGTAATGCTTCCGGGTTGCTGTTTTTCGTTGAATGAGGTTGTATTAATAATGTATTTGCCAGGTGCCAGGTAGGTAAGTTGCAATTCACCATTGGGCGGTAAAGGTTTCCAGCTTTTATCTAATCCATCTACCCGGTAATATTTCAATTGCCTGGTTTGATACTGGTTATTGGTGAATTGAAGAATTAAAGAGTTTTGAAAATGCTTTAACTTCAACTTGCCCGTTTGCATGATAGAATCTACCAACAGTTGTTTATCGCCTACAAATATCCCCGACACCTGAATGGGTGGTTGAGTGAATGAAACGGATAAAGCTTTTTCGGGGTTAAACAACAGCAGATCATGATTGGTGCCAAAAACAATATTGCCATTGCTCAATAAGGCTGCAGATGCGGTTTGAAAAGAAAAGTTGGATATGCCATCCTGTTCATTGTAAGAATAAACAATTTCACTTTTTGTAAGCGGGCGGCAAACAACAAATGTATTGCTGGTAAACCAAAGATTTTTTTTGGCATCCAGCACCAGGCTGCTTATTTGTGTGCCTTCTTCAAGATAGCTGATTTGATGTGTTTTTGTGTTTAAAATATTTAAGCCGCCGCCGGCAATTATCATTGTTGTATCGTCATACTGATTAATATCGGTAGCTCCATTGATAAGCAATGTTTTTCCCGGCTCACCGGTTTCGGCATAGTAGTGTAGCAATTTACCCGTTTGTGAATGGATGCAATACACACCGTCATTTTCTGTGGCGGCCCATATATTATCTTTTGAATCTACATACAGTTTTGAAATATGCCGTCGCAATTGTTTTATCAACTGAAAGCTGTTTGATGCTGCATCCCACTTTATCAAAGTTCCGCCCTGTGTACCCAGCCATACATTCCCAAATTTATCTTCGGCCAGTTGCCGTATGGTACTGGTCTTAAAAATTTCGGGATACTGCCAGTTGATTTTTTTTGTTACAGCATCATAAATTCCAATTAACCCATTTTGATAGCCCATCCATATATCTCCACGTTTTGTTTGTAAAAGACTCCAGGCCATTCCGGCTTCGGTAAAGCCGGTACGCTTAATGGTTTTAGAAATCAATGGGTGCATTTCCGTATCATAACTAAAAATCCCACTGCCCAAAGTGCTCGTTAATATTTCATGGTCTTTTGTTTCAATGATGGCCGTTACTCCCGGGTTGTAGAATTGGTTGCTGTTATAAACTTTGCTTTTAATGGTTTTAAAAATATGTGCCGAAGGATTAAAGCGGAATAAACCCATGTTAGTACAAACCCAATTATTTTTTTCCCTATCCTGGTACATATTAAAAACATCATCGTAGCGAATGCTATTGGCACCCGAAGCTTCTTTTTGAATGATCGAAATACTATGCTTTTCATAATTTACTTCTGCAAACAAACCGGCGCCATTAAACCAGGTGCTGCCATCATCAAACAATTGTACTCCCCATACAGTACGCAATTGGCCTTGTAGTGCTTTGTATAATAGTTGGTACCATTCTTTGGTTTCGCCGGTTAGGCGATCTATTGAATATATTTCCGGTTTTTCTGAATCAATTAAAACCCAGCTAATATTTTTTAAAGTATAAATAAAGCCCGGCTTTTTTGTTTTTTCAAAAAGTTTAATCACCGGGTCGTTTTCCTGGTTGTGGCCTCTATAACTTAATACCTTTTTTTTACTGTTATACTTTAGTAAACCATTGGCTGAGCATATCCAATAATTTGCTTCTTCATCCTGTACCAGGTGGCGGGGTTCCCATCCTTTAGGAATAATAAATGCATTGTACTTTGCCGACATTTCGTTGGCAGCTTCATTGAATGTTGTAATACCTTTGTCAACATAAATGAGTATAATGCCTCCCTGTTTATTTACCTGCAAAGCAACATGAGCATTTTCAAAGCCTGCCGGTGTAACAATTTTAACCGGGTGATAGGAAAAATTATCAGCATCCAGGTAACCCAGGTTGTTGTTGCCTGTTAGCAGCCACAAGCGGTTTTTATTATCAAGATGTACTCCTAAAATATTGCCTCCGGGTATATCCTTTCCTTTCCCTACATGAAATGTTTGAAACCGAAAGCCATCATAGCGCTGCAATACACTATTTCCGCCAAACCACATGTAGCCCTTTGCATCTTGTGCAATATAATTGGGAGTGATAGAAGCCAATCCTTCCTTGGGAGTAATTTGCGTAAATAAATATTCCTGGGCTTGCATCTGCAAGCCAATGCAACAAAAGATAGCTACAATGAAAAAAGAAAAATTTCGCAAGTAATTAAATTATCTTCTTTCAAAAATAATAAACCTGCATTTAAAAAGGCCGCAATTCATGCAACGCTTTCTACAATTCATTCAGTGTTTTTCTCAAATCAATATTTAACCGATGGTTTTTGAATGAATAGGTATAGTAAATGGCCAGGCTGTGCTATACCATTTCTTACGGCAATGGATAACGGCTAATTGAGTTGGAGTTTTTAATTAACCGAACATCATTTCATTCAGGGAAAATGGCGGTTCATGATGCTTTTACTTTTTACCAAGGCGGGGTAGTTTCAAATTTGTGTTATTAAGTCAAATACAATGAAACAAATAATTATAACCATCATTTTATCTGCTGCACTACCCATTATGCTGCAGGCACAATTAGGAAAAAATATATTGAACCGTGTAAAATCAACTGCCGAAAACAGGGTGATAAATAAATCCGCTACCAAAACAAATGAGGTAATGGATAAAATTGAAGGCAAAGCTGCTACCACCAAACCTAAAAAAGAAGAACGCAGCAGTTCTCAAACTCCCGCTGAAAGTACTCCTAAACCTGAGGGTGAGCAAAAAACAAATGAATCTTCTGCAAAAAATTCCGACCTGAAGTTATATGCAAAATTTGATTTTGTGCCCGGCGAAAAAATTATTTATCACAATGATTTTACAGGCGAGGCCATGGGTGAATTGCCTATTGGGTGGAACAGCAATGGTACCGGAGCCGTGGCAACTTTTAGTGGTGTGCTGGGAAATTGGGTAAAGCTCAATCAAAATTCGATGTACTTAACCGATAACAAAGATTCCTTAAGCGAAAATTTTACGGTAGAATTTGATTTGTTGCTGCATCGTAGCAACCCCAAAGAACCCTTTCCTATGATGGCATTTGGAGTGCTGGCATCGGGCAGCTATAGCCCTGTGGCCAATGAATTGTTGAAAAACTATGCCGGGGAATTTTGTACCGAATTAAAAATTCAGCCATACGACAATAACGGCTCTCACTTGCACCTGCAAACTTTTACAGAAAGAAGCAAGCACTTAACTACCGATATAAAAAAATGGCAGGAGATGGAACAACATTTTAATAAAACCATTCATGTAGCCATGCAAGTACAAAAAGAAAGACTTCGGGTATGGTTCAACGAAATAAAAATGTACGATTTACCTAAAGCCATTGTAGCCGGCAGCATCATCAATCAATTGTATTTTGATGTAAAGCGCTATGGTGGCCCCGATGAAGAAGTTGGCTATGCCATTGGCAATATTAAAATGGCCAAAGGATTGCCCGATACAAGGCATAAACTGGTGGAAGAAGGGAAATTTTCTACCACAGGTATTTTGTTTGATGTAAATGCGGCTACCATAAAACCCGAAAGCAATGGGGTATTAAAAGAAATAGCCGATGTATTGCAAAAGCACTCTGAAATAAAAGTAAAAATTATTGGCCATACCGATAGTGATGGCAGCGACAATACCAACCTGGACCTTTCAAGGAAAAGAGCAGAAGCCGTGAAGCAGTTTTTGATAAAAGAATATGCCATTGATGCTGCAAGATTAGATAGCGAAGGCAAAGGCGAAAAAGAAGCCATTGGCGATAATAAAACCAAAGAAGGCAAAGCGCAAAACAGAAGGGTAGAGTTTGTAAAACAATAGCCCATTATTGTTTATCCATTAAAAAACGATAGATGAAAAAGCAATTCCCTTTCACCATACAAAATGCAACCGGCGAAACTATTATGCTGCATGGTATAAAAAATGAAGCCGGCGGCGAAAAATTATATGCCGAAAATTATGTGGAACCAAAAGCAGGTTCGCCCATGCATGTACACAAATTACAGGACGAATGTTTTATTGTAGTAAAAGGAACTATTGGCTACCAAATTGCCGGAGAAGAAGAACAATTTGCCACTTGTGGAGAAACGGTATTGTTTAAAAGAGGGGTTCCGCATAAGTTTTGGAATGCAGGAGATGATATACTGCATTGCAGCGCCTGGGTGCAGCCTGCCAATACTTTTGCCTATTTTATTGATAAAGTTTTTGATGCTCAAAACAAAGCCGGCAGCAAACAACCTCAATTATTTGATGCTGTTTACCTGCTTACAAAGTATGGAGCCGAATATGACATTTTGGATATTCCCTGGCCGGTAAAAAAATTTATTTTTCCGATTGTGTATGTAACCGGAAAACTGATGGGCAGGTATAAACATTTTGACGATGCACCGGCAGCGGTAAAAGCTTAGCGGAGGTTTATGTTAAATTATTTTTCAATGTACAATTAAAAGCCAACTAACCTTAAAGTATAACCGTATGAATAACTATTGCAGGCTTCCACAGGGAAGCCTTTTTTTATAAACCTCATTTCATTTCATTTTTTTATCAACTGGTACACACTGCACTTGTACAGGCTGGTTGACAAAAATATTTTTGGAGTAAATTTTATAAAAATGAAATCAACCATTCAACTTGTATGCAGCATCGCAATGATGATAGCCTTATTCTTTAGTGGCAATATGGTTCAGGCTCAACAACAGTATAAGCTTAGCCAGGTTTCGAATATCGCCGGTATGAAATCGGAAACAACCATTTATGTAAAAGGGCAACGTAAACGCACCGAAAGCAATGGATACATGGGCATGAAAAACAATACCATTATTGAACAATGCGATAAGCAAAGAACCATCCACATCAACGATAAAAAGAAACTGTATTTTATAGAACCTTTCAACAAAGAGCAGGAAGTGCTAATAGAAGATGATACTAAAACTTCCAGTGTAAAATTGCTTACAGCCGGGCCCAAAGACGGCGGCACCATTACCAATTATTTCAACATTAGAGATACGGGTGAACGAAAAAAAATATTTGGTTTTACAGCCCGTAGAATTTGGACCACTCAAAGAATGATACCTTCTGCCAATGCCTGTATGATGAAAGACAGCATGGTTATTAAAACCGACGGATGGTATATTGATTTTCCCGATTTTAATTGCAGCATAAATAATCGAATCACATCGGCCTACAACGGAGGATATCAAAAACCATCTTGTCAGGACAAATTTATTACACGCAGAACCGGCAAGGGCAAACTGGGCTTTGCATTATCAGAAAAACGAACCACGATAATGGGAGGCCAAACGCAAGCCAGCGAATTTGTAACCGACCTTGAAACCATTGAATTAAATACCGATAAATTAGATTCGATGCTGTTTGAAATACCCATTGGATATAGAGAAGCTAAAAGCATTGATGAGTTACAGGAATTTTTTGCTGATATAGATAATAATGATGCCGGCACCGATGCCATAACATTGCCTGGCATCAATAGCAACATGCCCAAAAAAGAAGGCAGCATACGAATAGGTGTGTTACTACCAACCGGTGATGAAGCCCTGCAGTATGATTTATTGAGTAATGCCATTGCCTTTCAATTAACTCATGGAAATGTAGAAGCAGTAACCCTTGCAGGTAATGAAGACGATGCAATGGCTAATTGCGATTATGTGCTGAGTACTACATTTAGCCGCTTTAAAAAAACAAGTAAAATTGGCGGCTTGTTAAAAGTTATAAAAGAAACCGATCCTGCATCAATTCAATCCTACACCGTATCTGTAAGTATGGTTTTAAAGAAAAACAGTACCGGTGCCACACAATCAAACCTTACAACAAATGGCAAGTATGAAGGCAATCAACAAAGTGCTGCTGTAAAAGCACTTGAAAAAAGTTGCCGGGATTTGTTGAAAGAATTGTAAACCAAAGTGCAGGCAATTCATGCACTTAAAGTTTCAGTTCATACACTACAGCATTTTATTTAAAACAAATACAACACAATTTTACATCATTCAAAAAACAAAAAATAATCAACATGAATAAAGAATTGCTTAAAGAAATACGCATAACCTTAAGGTGCCTGTCGATAGTAGTGTTGGTCTTTGCATGTGCATTCCTTATGCTTTCGTTTACAACGCAAAAATTGGCCGACGATTTTTTAAAACAATTAGGAATAACCAAACCCAATGCCGATACTAAAATTGTAAACAGCATTATTGAAGGTTCGTTGGACCAGTATGGCTTACGCAATGCAAAAAATATTGCGTTGGGTAACCGGGCAGCAGTAGCCAAAGATTTGTTGCAGTATGTAAAAGACCAGGTAAACACCGAGTCGTTTAAAAAAGCTTACGCCGAAACAAAACAAAAAAACAAGCCATCGCCATTGTTAACAAAAACTCCGGAAGATTTTCAAAAAGACCAGGTGGAGAGTAGTAAAAAATCGCTGGCCGAAGTAGAAGCCAATCACAAAAAAGCAGATGCTACTTTAAAACCGATGTTTGAAAAGATATTGGTGCAGGCACAAAAGCAATTAAAAGATGCGCAGGATCCCAACAGCAAAACAAACGCAAACTATCGTAGAAATTATGAACAAACTGCAAAGTTTGCAGACGATGCCAATAAAAGAATGCTGGCAGAATGGGAAGTAAAATATCCTGCCAATCATTTACTATTCGTAAAAAAACGCATGCAACAGTTTTTAGATGAAACCGATGATATTGATTTTAATGCCGTACTGGAAACGAAAAATGGTAAAAAGATTTTTGTAAACCGGGCCTATGAAAGTAAAGGAAACCGTTGGAAAATGGGCTTTCGTGCAGGTAAAGAAGTGGTGGAAACTGCACGGGCATTTATTCAAAACTGGATGACAGAAATTAAATAATCTTATCAACCTACGGGCAGCCATTCAAACCTTGGTAACCCGGTAAGGTTGCGGCCGTAAGCCATCTATGAAAGTATAGCCAGTAAAGAGCCCCGTAAGGCTCTTTTTTCTTTTTAAAAAAGGGTACAATTCATGTAATGAAATTTTCAATTCATTTCAAAATGGGTTTTAATATGAATAAGCCGTTTGCAATTTTGAATATTAAATTATTAAACAGCAATGCCAGTATGAAAAAGATTATTTTGCTTCTGCTTATTCAATCAAATTTAATGATTGCTTATTCGCAGCAAGCCCAGCCACAGCGGCTGCTTTGGTTTACCGGAAAACTGATAAAGCCAAATGTATTGCTTACTGCCAAAGGCGATACTGTTTATTACTCTCCCAAAAAAAACCAGTTAAAATTAATTAGCCAGGCCGGCACCGGCAAGCAAATGGATAATATGCTGGCAGAATTGAATCATACCTCTAAACGAATTGAGGAGGAAATAAAAGGAATGTCGCAATGGGTGCCCAGGCATATTTTACCAGAGTGGAGTATGAATGTAGCTCGTGCATATAAAACGGTAGAAGAAAACTGGCAACCGCTTTTAAGCAATACCATCCTTTTACCGGAAGGGCCGGCATTATCACAACCAACATCAGCAAAAAAAACTACAAAAGGCGGATCTCATTTTTTGATGGAGGAAGAAGAATTTACCGACCCCTTAGTGGAGGAGGTATTGAAAGAGATAAATGCATTCAAAGAAAAACATAAGGATGATAACCTGGGTATTTTACCGGTGCCACCCCGATCAAATTTTTCTTATTGTTATCCTTGCGACAGTGCAGCAGTACAACGCTACGAAAAAGATAAAAATCGTTTTTTGGCAGAGATGGCCGGTGCCGATTCGGCCTTGATGCTAAAAGCTATGAGCATCAACGGTGCCATTCAAAAAAGTGGTTTGCTTGCCGACCCGTATTTCGAAAATGCGGTAAACAAACTTTCAAATTTTATGGATTATATGCTCAACAGGGCTGCACAAAAAGTGGTTCAACTGGTGGAGAAATATCAAAACGATGCATACCGCATTCCTGCTGTAATGAGTTATTGGTTGCCGGTAGAAAGGCAGCTTCAATTGATGGGAAAAGTAAAAGAAACGCCATTGGATAATCACAATTACTGGGAGAAATTGTTTGCCACTATGGATGCATTTTTTGCAGATGCAATGCAAGAAAAAAATTATGCCATCGGTTTAAACATAACGGCTATTCTAGGTTTTGAAAGACAAAAGCAAATTTTAGGCATAAAAGGCAACCAATTGTTTTTGTTACTGTCCGATTTTAATCAGTTTAAATTGAACAGTAATATTTCTGCAAAGCTGGGTGATGAGGGCAAAGGGTATATTAGTGGTCATGCTGTGGGCGACAATTGGTACCATGCCATACCCGATGAAAAAACCTGCCGGTTAAATTGGTATTTGCATGGCATGTCAACCGATAGACCAACTTACAAACTAATAACCGGCGAAATGATTGGTGCACCGGTAGTTTATATTGGTACTAAAGAATGGAAATCGGAGTTGCCTAAAATCAACATTGAGTTTTGTTATAAGGAAGGTGAAGAACCGGCAGACTCTGTAATTGCCAGTAGCTTTTATCCTGAGGGTTTCCAGGAGTTGTGGCAGTTTCCGGAGCCGATGGGTGTGCAGAACGTAACAGAAATCGGCGGAAGCTTTTTAGCATGTTTTTTAGATATGGATCGTATTAGAAAAGAAGCCGAAAAAATAAACAAGGATAAAATCGAAAAATTAAGAAAAGATTTCCAGGAGAANNCCACAGGTACACAATAAAGAGGCCATTATTTTTAAAGAAAAATTAAATGGCCGGGAAATTTTTCCGGATAATGCCGCCATTATTTACGCCTTCTTTCATTTAATCATGGAGCATGACATTGGCAGCGGTCATGAACTTTACAGTGGATTTGTGAAGAAGAAATAAGCGGAATGCAGACGAATGAAACTTTAAGAACAATGGGTTAATAAAGTAACAAAGTTTGGCACTAAAATAAGCGGCTATAACTTACTCAACATTTATGCTTGCGTCCATTCTATGCCGGGTACTGTTGTAAGGCTTACCTTTAAATTCAGCTTTGGTATTATCTATCCAGTCAATTCCAATAAGGTATAAGCCAGGTTTTGTGGCAGTAAAAGAGTAGTTGCCGTGTTGATCGGTTTCATAAGCTGTTTCATCGCCATTGGGTGTGCTAATAAAAAATTTACAATGAGCTGCTACGCTATTATTTTTGAATATTTTGCCACTATAAATAGAATCATTCTGTTGGTTGAGGGTAATATCGAAAAATGCAGAAGAGCTTTGTTGGGTGGCTAAACTGCCAACCTGGTACACATGCTTTAAATATTGCACTGGTCTAACAATGCCAAATCCATGTTTCGTCCAGTCTTGAACCTCCCTGGTATTATTAAGCCCGATTATTTCGTAAGAGCCTTCTTTATGTGGCACAAAACTGCCTTCCCAAAATCCGGTGTCTTGCACCATTTCTATAAAGTTGTCGGCCTCACCGGAAATACGAACCAATATTTTAATGTCTTTAATTTTGTCTAAGGCTTTTCCGCTTAATAATTCGCCGGTAACATATTCTCCAAAGTAAATTTTTATTTTTACCCATTCGTTAACCCGGTGCGAACCTTCTGTTGTTACCCAATAAGTATGTGCTGTAGCATTTATAGAAAATAATAAAACTAAACCCAGCAAAAATGAAGCAATAATTTTCATACAAAATATTTGTGTAAAAGAAAGATTGTTCCATTTTTTTTCAGTTGTACAAATGGGAAAATCATTTTCGAAGAAGGGAACATTTTTGAAAATGGAGTAGGG
>DEHT01000098.1:50039-72204 GCA_002352045.1 Chitinophagaceae bacterium UBA2793
AGAAAAAAAATCAACTTCTATTTATTTGCAGGTGATTTTAATATTGTATATGATTTACCTATCCTGGCCAATGCTCTATTTTCAAAGATTGAGGTTAGCGTTAAAAATTTTTCGTTACATAAAATTTTCCCTGTTTTATCCATTATACCCCAGGTGTTGTTTAAAAATATAAAATAGCCACTTTCGGTAGGTACTATATTTTTGTATTCGGGTTGTACAATGGTTTTACCGTTTTTATCTATTATGCCCCATTTGCCTTCTAATTGCACTTTGGCATAATCACCTACATAAGAATCGCAACTATCGTATTGAAAGGGTATAGCCTGGTTGCCATTTAAATCAATATAGCCCCATTTTTTTTCTTTTTTTGCTGCAAGTTTCCCCGACTTTGCAAATTTGAGGTTAGAGATACCGTCCAGTGCTTTTATTTTTTCGCCTTTGCTGTTGTATAGCGAAAAAACTTTTTCGTTTTCTGCAACAAATGTGCCCTCCCACACGGAGAAAGCTCTTTGAGCGGTAATGTTAAATGCTTCGTTCAACTCGTTGTTGATATAGTAATAGGTATTGAGTCCGTTTGTATTTTTAATGGTACCTAATGCATAGCCATCATTAAACCAGTTTACTACATCATATTTTCGGGGCAATGGATTTAATGCCCCTTTTTTATCAATAAAATATTTTACACTGTCTTTGGTTACCAATGCCCAGCCATCGGCAAAGGTGCCTGCGTCTTCAAATTGAAAAGGAATTACCAGTTCGCTTTTGTTGTTAGCATAGCCTTGTTTTGATTTGCCATTGATGGTTTTGCTTACACGGCTTAAGCCCTCTGAGAAAGAAGAGAACCCATTGTATTCTGCCTTGCCAATTTTATTTCCATTAATGTCGATGAATCCATACAATCCATTTTTAGATTTGTAGCCGGCCATTTTTTCTGAAAAATTATAAATGCCATCTATATCGTCTAATATTTTAATAGTTTTGCCATTTTGATCAATTAGTACATAAGGATAATTAGTATTGGCTTGCACAGCATAGCCATCAATAAATCGGCAGGTATTTTTACCTAAGCTGTCTAAGCTGCCAAAGTCTTTGCCGGCTTTGTTGATGTAGTGATATTGATCGTCGGTGGCTTTTAGCCAGGCGCATCCGTTTTCATCAAATCCATCGCCACGCCCCAAATAGATGGGCTTTACCACCCATTTATTTGTTTTGTCTAAAAATCCATATCGGTTTGTTTCAGGGTCTTGTGCTATTGTTACAGCTCCATCAAAAATTCCAATGTATTCGTATTTAATTGGAATAACTACATCTCCTTTTTTATTTATATAGCCATACAATGATTTATATCTTGTATCGGCATTTGAAAGTCGAACTCTTGCCAATCCATTGCTTAAGAAATTATCAGCATATTCATATTTTGTAACAATTACTTCATTGCCCTTCATATCAAGAAAACCATATTTACCGTTTACACCGCAAAGGATCATGCCTTCAAAACAAGCATAAAGATTGAATACCGATTTTGGTTTTTCAAAAAGCAAATTTCCTTTTGAATCTGTAAAACCCACTTTATTATCTTTTTCAAATTTTACGGCAGCACTCTTTGAAAAAGTATTTACTAATTTGTATTCTAATGGCAATATTTTTTTGCCTGTAATATCCATCAATCCGTATTTATAATTTTGCGAAACGGTAACCAGGTTGCTATCAACCGACAGGTCATCGTATTCAACCGGTATCAAAACTTTATTTTGAGTACTCAATAATCCATAAAAAGTTTTGTTGTTTTCCTTTTTTGTAACTAAGGCTACATTTTTACTTTTGCTGTATAGAGTGATGCTATTGTAATCGTATGGAACTACCAGTTTGCCTTTGCTATCAATAACCCCATATTTACCGTTTGAACGAACTGCGGCCAGGCCATTTTTAAATGCGGGTATTGGCTCTCCGGAAGTTAATTTTAAGTCGAGGGTTGCCGGAATAATTATTTTTTGATTGGCATCCATATAGCCAAACTTACCATTGGATTCAAAACCAAACAGGCCTTCTCCGCAATATTCTAATCGGGAATAGTATAAGTCGTTTTTATAAACAAAGGCTTTATTGTATTGGGCAAATGACGTAAATGGAAATAATACCAAAAGGAAGAGTAGCCTCATAACTTGAAATTTTACAGCAAGTTACTTTGAAACATTGTGTTGAATTATACTACCCCGGGAGTAAATATGAAGTAGTAAATAGAAGTAAAATTAATTTTGATTTTTTTTAAACTATTGTCTCACTAAGTTGGGCTAAAGCCCACTGTGAGAGGATTTTAATCGATAGCCCTGGGCTTAAGCCCAGGNNCCAATTTGAAGTTTTTTAGTAGGACAATAATAATTTTTTTATAATTGTATTTTTATAAAACCTTGTAAGAGACAAATTGATAGTAGTTTTATTTATAATATTGTTTGTATGCTTTACATTTTATGGGGTTTAATCAATATTTGTTTATTCATTTTTTTTATTGTTTGCTGCTATAGGGCTACTGGTTTATTAAACAATAAGTTTGGCCCTCTTTCGGCTTTTATTTTTGTGTTGGGGATTTTGGGTGTAATGGGAAGTAATAATGAGCAAAATAATAAAGTAAATACAAATGCTATTTCTTTAATGCCAAAAGACAGTGTATGGAGAGGCGATACTTATTCTAAAAGTTTAGATGCAGATAAAAGTTTTGTAGCAAGCTATCATGCCTTTTTAAAATATGGCATTGATCCTTTGGGAAATGCAATAACAATAGAGATGAATGCAACTGAACTAGGTATTACATGTGGTACCAAATGGAAACCTCAGTATGCCACAATAAATGCTGGTAGTAAAAAAAAACGAATTCCATTATGTAGTTGTAGGGGTCCGAAACCTGGAACTTGCTTTGGATAGAAGTTTATACACAACCAATAGGCTTTAGTGGAACTGTTATACTTCCTTAAACAATTAGAAAAAATGTGTAGGCTGTAATTTTCTCCAAAGCAATCAACCAACAGCTTTTAACCCTTCTATAATTTTAGCATACATTTCATCGTCGCTCATGGGCTTGGGAACAAATTTTTCTCCAATAATATTTTCGTACAATTCAATATAACGATTGCTAATGGTTTCAATCCATTCGTCGCTCATAGTTGGTACGGTTTGTCCTTCTTTGCCCATAAAATTGTTGGCAATTAACCATTCCCTTACAAATTCTTTACTCAGTTGTTTTTGTCTTTCGCCTTTTATTTGTCTTTCTTCAAAACCATCGGCATAAAAATAGCGGGAAGAGTCGGGCGTGTGTATTTCATCCATCAAAACAATTTGGTTGCCAATTTTTCCAAACTCATATTTTGTATCCACTAAAATCAACCCACGTTTGGCGGCAATTTGTTTACCTCTTTCAAAAAGAGCTAAACTGTATTTTTCTAATGTAGCCCATTCATCTGCGCTTGCCAATCCTTGTGCAATAATAGCTTCTTTGCTTATGTCTTCGTCGTGTCCTTCGCTAGCCTTGGTACTGGGCGTAATAATGGGGGAGGGGAAAAAATTGTTTTCTTTTAAACCTTCGGGCAGAGTTACACCGCATAATTTTCTAAGGCCTGAACTATAAGTACGCCATGCATGACCTGTAAGGTTGCCTCTTACTACCATTTCTATTTTAAATGGTTCACATCTTTTTCCAATACTGGCGGCCGGAGCCGGTGTTGATAAGAGCCAGTTGGGGCAAATATCTTTAGTGGCGTTCAGCATCCAGGCAGCAATTTCGTTTAATACCTGCCCTTTGTAAGGAATAGGCCTGGGTAATATTACATCGAAAGCCGATATACGATTGCTCGCAATCATCACCAATAAATTATTTCCAATGCTGTAAACATCTCTTACTTTTCCGCTATAGAAATTGGTTTGATGGGGGAATTCAAAATTTGCCATGCGCAAAAATAAGCGTGAAAAAGCAGAGGAAGAAACCCGTTTCATTTTTGTTATGCACCCCTGTGAGAAAAATAAAATTTTGTCAGAAAATAACAATGCTTATTTTGCTTTAAATTATACTTAACCAAAACGAGGATTTTATGAGAAAAATCAGTAGCTATTTGGTTACGTTAGTGCTTGCCAACATTTTTTCAATTGTTGCCTTTGCTCAAAACGTAACCATCAGCGGTAATGTAAAGAACAGTGTTTCCGGTGAAAATGCGGCAGCTGTTTCTGTAACAATCAAAGATTCAGAAGTTGGTACCTATACCGACGACAAAGGGAATTTTTCAATTACTTCAAAAACTTTACCGGTAACACTGATAATTACTTCAGTAGGGTACGATCCGCAGGAAGTAGTAGTTAGCAGTGCTTCACAGAAATTAAATATTTCATTTGTACCTTCCAATTCGCTTGGGCAGGAAGTGGTGGTAGCTGCTTCAAGGGTTCCGGAAAAAATATTGGAATCGCCGGTATCCATTGAGCGGGTAAATAGTGCTGCAATAAGGCAGGCACCTGCTGCCAGTTTTTACGATGTGGTTGCTACCTTAAAAGGGGTTGATGTAACTACTTCTTCACTTACTTTTAAAACGCCTACTACTCGTGGTTTTGGCGGAAGTGGTAACACTCGTTTCAACCAATTGGTTGACGGTATGGACAACCAGGCACCCGGTCTAAACTTTTCTGTGGGTTCCATTGTTGGGTTAAATGAATTAGACGTAGATAACCTGGAGTTGTTGAGTGGTGCTTCTTCTGCATTATATGGCCCGGGTGGTATGAATGGTACTTTATTAATGACCAGCAAAAATCCATTTAAATATCAGGGGCTTTCATTTGTAGTTAAGCAGGGTATTTTGCATACCGATGGTAGCGAAAGACCTACTTCACCTTATTACAACTGGGCTTTAAGATGGGGTAAAAAAGTATCAGAAAAATTTGCCTTTAAAATTACAACCGAGTTTGTACATGCTAAAGATTGGGTAGGTATGGATAACAGAAATTACGACCGTTCAAATGGTGTGTTAATTCCGGGCAACCGCCAAACCGATCCCAATTACGATGGTGTAAATGTTTATGGCGATGAAACCAGCGCCGATATTAACCAGGTGTTGAATGGTGTAGCTGCTGCAGCTCCATTTTTAAAACCATTTATAGATTCATTGGTTAGAACGCCTCATCCTGTTTCAAGAACCGGATATACGGAGCAGGAATTGCTAAACCCCAATACCATTAACTATAAAATAGGTGGTTCATTACATTATAAAATCACTCCGGGTACCGAAGCTATTTTGGCCGGTTACTGGGGTACAGGTAATACCGTTTATACCGGCGCATCAAGATATTCAATCGCCGATTTTAAAATGGGACAATACCGCCTTGAATTGTTGAACAAAAATTGGATGTTAAGAGCTTATACTACCCAGGAAAATGCCGGTGGCTCTCATAACCTGGCTGCTACTACTCAATTGTTTAACGAAAGTTGGAAGGCAAGTGGTGGTTCTAATGGATGGTTTGCACAGTATGGTCAGGCATTTTTAAATGGAAAGCTAAACGGTATGAATGATTTTGACGCTCATACCGCTGCTAGAAAAGTGGCCGACATTGGTCGCCCGGTATTGGGCTCCGACAGATTTATTAATTCTTACGACAGTGTAAAAAAATTACCTGTTCCTCTTGGGGGTGCATTGCTCGACAGGTCTGACTTGTACAGTGTAGAAGGGAACTATAATTTATCGAGGTTTACTAAATCATTTGCCGAAGTACTTATTGGAGCTAACTTCAGAAGATACTCATTGAATTCAGAAGGAACTTTATTTGCCGATCAACCCGGCGACCCTATTACCATTGATGAGTTTGGCGCATTCATTCAGGCGTCAAGAGATATTACCTCTTATTTAAAAATAAGTGCATCGGGCAGGTACGATAAAAATGAAAATTTTGAAGGCCGCTTCACTCCACGTTTAACTGCTGTAGTGAAAGTAGCACCTAACAACAATATTCGTTTGAGCTATCAAACTGCTTATCGTTTCCCATCTACTCAACAACAATGGATTGACCTGGATTTAAATTCTTATAAATTGATTGGTGGTAACAAGTACTTTGTTGATAAATATAATTTTGATACCAACCCGGTATATGAAAGAGATGCCTATCAAAATGGAGGCAACTTAGTTCAATGGATGTATCCACGCCAAAAAGCCGAATCTCTAACTTCTTTTGAAGGTGGTTACAAAGGATTATTAATGGGTGGAAGATTGTTAATTGATGCTTATGGTTACTATGGTAATTACAAAGACTTTACCGGAAGAATAAGTGTAATTCAGGCAAAAAATGGCAATCCTAATGATTTAGACAGTGCTGCCAACGTACAAATTTATTCTGTGCCTATTAACTATGCCAACAAAATTAAAACCTATGGTTTTGGTTTAGGTTTCGATTATCGTTTGCCTCGCAACTTTACTGCCGGTTTAAATTTTTCATCAGACAATTTGAATGTACCAAGCGGTCTTACTGCCAATTTCAATTCTCCTAAATATAAATTGAATGCAAGTATTGGTAACACCGGATTTGGTTATCAAAAACGCATGGGCTTTAATGTGAATTACAGATGGCAGGATGAGTTTTACTTTGAAGGCGACCTGGCCAATGGTACTTTACCCGCCGTGCAAACTGTAGATGCACAGTTTAGCTATAAATTACCTAAATCAAAATCTATTTTGAAAATAGGTGCCAATAACCTGTTGAACCAATATTATTACAATGCAGTAGGTAACTCTTATGTGGGTGGCTTATATTATGTAAGTTTTGGTTACAACATTTATTAATTAACCTTTTTCAACCATTTTAAATATACCGATCATGAGATCAAAACATATAAATATTAAAAATAGCTTTTTAGCCTTTTCTACTGCCGTGGCAGTACTAAGCGCTTGCAATAAAGCTCCGGAAGAAATAGGAGATATTCCTACACCGATTATTCCTGCGGGTTCTTCATTGGCAGATGTTTTAAGAACTACTGCAGATGATACCCTGTTCTACAAAATTGTTGTACGTGGAGGGATGCAAAATTTAATCAACGATAAGAGTAAAACCTTCACGGTGTTTTCTCCCAACAATGCTGCTGTTCGTCAGTTTGTAAGTGGAGCAAGTGGTGGTTTAATTCCACCATCAGGTGCTCCTGAAGCAACCTATGTTGGTTTTATTAATTCCAACTTACCAGTGGCATCGGCTAATTCAATTGCCAACTACCATATAGTAACGCAAAATGTGCCGGTGGCTTCTTTTAAATCAACATTTTCAAACTACCCTTATCCTACTAATTTAAATCCAAGCCCGGCGTCTAGTCCGTTTTTACGTTTGGATGCTTATTTGAGTAGGAGAGCAAATGGAGCTTGGTTAAATAATATTCCGGTGATAGCCCCCGATCGTACTGCAGCTAACGGATCTATCCACAGCATTGCAGCAGTATCGGTACCGCCAAGTACCCTTATTTGGGATAGAATTAATACCGATACTGACTTAACATTTATGAAAGCCGCTGTACAGCGTGCCGACAGTGGTGCTGCTGCCGGAGCTTCTTTACAATATTTGTTAGGAACTCAATCCATTGCACCGGGTTTAAATCTTACCGTTTTTGCACCCACCGATAATGCAATGAGAAATTTGCTGATTGGCGCAATTACCCAGGCACTTATTGCACAAGGTGTACCTCCTGCAAATGCACAAACTGCTGCTACCGGATTAGTAACTGCCTATGGTACTACTATTTTGACCAACCCTTCATCTATACCGGTTTATGGACCTGCATTAGCATCGGTGCTTACTGCTACTACGGTAAAAGGAATTGTGGTATATCATATAGTATTTGGAACCAGGGCATTTACGCCAAATATTCCAACTACGGCAACCAATATTCCTACTATGCTCAACCAGGGAATTCCGGTTCACCCGGGTATAGCCATTGCTGCAACCTTTGCTCCCGGCTTACCGGTGGTGGGTGCTGCTACAGTTAAAGGCCTTGCCAATGCTTCGGCTTCAAATGTTATAATTAATCCTTTGCCTGCTGGTTCAAGCGACCAACATTATGTAAATGGAGTAATGCATAAAATTGACCAGGTGTTGTTACCTCAGTAATAAATTAAGATTTATTAAAACGAATAATGGCTTCCGATGTGGAAGCCATTATTGTGTTTGTATGTTTTATAATTTGTATGCTAAACATTAAACCTAAAGTGCATTACATCGCCATCTTTTACTAAATATTCTTTTCCTTCAATTCTTAATTTACCATTGTCTCTGCAAGCAGCTTCCGAACCATAATGAACAAAATCTTCGTAAGCAATTACCTCTGCTTTAATAAATCCTTTTTCAAAATCGGTATGAATTACGCTTGCAGCCTGTGGTGCTTTCCAGCCCTTATGAATGGTCCATGCTCTTACTTCCTGCACACCGGCTGTGAAATAAGTGGATAAATTTAGCAACTTGTAAGTAGAGTGTATCAAACGATCCAATGCAGGCTCTGTCATTTTATACTCTTCCATAAACATGGCTTTGTCATCGGCATTATCAAATTCGGCAATTTGTGCTTCAATGGCATTGGTCATTATAATTACTTCGTTGCCTTCGTTTTTTACTGCTTCAATTAATGCAGCAGAAAAATGATTACCGGTATGCATACTTGCTTCATCTACATTGGCAACATATAAAACCGGTTTATCTGTAAGTAGAAATAAATCGGCAATGGCCGGCTTCTCTTCCCTGGTTAAACCCAGCGAAATAATATTTTTTCCGGTTTCCAAATGTGCTTTGCATTTTACCAAAATATCTAACTCTGCTTTTGCTTTGGGGTCGTTTTTAGCAATCTTTTCGGTACGTTGAATTTTCTTATCTACACTTTCCAGATCTTTTAATTGTAATTCGGTTTCAATAATTTCTTTATCGCCTACCGGATTAATAGGTCCTTCTTCCCTTAAAATATTTTCATCTTCAAAGCAACGGATTACCTGAATGATTGCATCAACTTCCCTAATGTTTGCCAAAAATTTATTGCCCAATCCTTCGCCTTTGCTGGCACCTCTTACCAATCCGGCAATATCTACAATCTCTATTTGAGTTGGAACCACTCTTTCGGGCTTTACCAATTCTTCGAGCTTGTTCAATCTTTCATCGGGTACATTCACCAAACCCGTATTGGGTTCTATGGTGCAAAAACGATAATTGCTTGCCTGCGCTTTAGCACTATTGCTCACTGCATTAAATAAAGTTGATTTTCCTACGTTGGGTAATCCAACTATCCCTGCTTGTAATGCCATTTATTTTTAAGTTTATTTTTGTTTTTGTTTTTGATTGATGTTAGCTGTCAGCATTTTCAATTAACCATTTACCATTTATCATTTACCATTAACGNNGACTAACGACTAACGACTAACGATTTTTTTCGGCTGCAAAGGTAGGGTTTAGCAGATTGTTTTCCTATTTAAACTGTATCTTCGGAAACGCAGGATAAGATATAAGCATACATTCATAAACCTTTAAACCTTTGAACCTTTTAATATGGCTTTAAGCAGAATTTGGTCGGCTTTTATAATCATTTCAGTATTGGTGGCCTGTATAATGGCTTTTTCGGGAAACGGCGGCAAAACCATTTTTGCACAAATGACAACGGGAAAAAGCGGCGATACCATTCAACTTAAAAAATTAGATACTGCCACGGTTGACAAAGAATTTTTGGCCAAACTAAAAACGGAAAAAGTAGTTAAAGACAGTGATAGTAAAACGGTATTGCATAAAGATGGGCAAATACTTGTTTTTAGAAATCAAAGTTCCGATGGTCTCATTGAAACCTGTATAGTGGCAGTAAACCTATGCCTTAAGCTGATAGGGTTTATGACGTTTTTTATGGGCCTGATGAGTATAGCAGAAGTTGCAGGAGGTGTACGATTGTTATCAAAAATTATTGGCCCTTTTTTTTCAAAAATATTTCCCGAAATTCCCAAAGGTCATCCAAGTATGGGCCACATGACCATGAATTTTTCGGCCAATTTATTGGGGCTCGATAATGCAGCCACTCCATTTGGAATTAAAGCCATGCAAAGCCTGCAAGAGCTAAATCCAAAAAAAGATACAGCATCTAATGCTCAAATAATGTTCTTGTGTCTTCATGCATCCGGACTTACTTTAATACCCGTTGGAATTATTGCATTGCGTTCGGCTGCCGGTGCGGCCAATCCTATGGATATTTTTATTCCCTGCATGATTGCAACTTTTGCCGCTACTATGGCTGCCATGATTATTGTAAGTATCAAACAAAAAATTAATTTATTACAACCCGTAATTATTGCATGGGTAGGAGGGGTGTCGGCAATAATTGCTGCATTGGTAGTATTTATAAAAACACTCGACAGTGATGCAGTGCAGATATTTTCGGGCAATTTAAGCGGTGGGCTAATATTGCTGATAATTTTATTAATTGTACTGGGCGGTCTATACAAAAAAATTGATGTATTTGATGCATTTATTCAAGGTGCAAAAGGTGGTTTTGAAACTGCCGTAAAAATTATTCCTTACTTAGTGGGTATGCTGGTAGCTATTAGTTTGCTGCGTACCAGTGGCACATTTGATATAGTAATTAATGGCATGAAATCTTTTTTTGCCATGTTGGGTGCCGATACAAGATTTGTAGATGGATTGCCCACAGCATTGGTAAAACCTTTTAGCGGTGGTGCTGCAAGAGGCATGATGGTTTCTACTATGGATGCCTATGGTACAGATTCTTTCCCAGGCATTTTGTCCTGCATATTACAAGGTAGTAGCGATACCACTTTTTATGTAATTGCCGTTTATTTTGGTGCAGTATCGGTTTCCAATACACGCTATACGGTAGGCGCTATGTTACTGGCCGACCTGGTTGGAATTATTACCAGTATTATGCTGGCTTATTTGTTTTTTGGTTAACTACAAAGCAATATTTCCCTTTAATGTTTTCAAATATACAAAGCCAACTCTTTTATGAAGTTGGCTTTGTAATTATGAATGTGGCTCTTAATTTATGTATGCTTAGAGATTACATAAAAATTTCTGTCAACTTTAAAATTTTTAATATTGAAGCCTGCGGGTTGTTTTATTTTTTTCCATTGGGTGGTTGGTTTTAAATTCAATTGCTTTGCAGTACTATCTGCTGAAACACTTACTCTAACCGGAAGGTTAAATCCTTCTACACAGTTGGTCCAGCGATACAAAATTTTATTTCCTTCTACATTATATTCCAGTACAGGTATTTTTGTTTGACGCAGATATTGGTCAAAAACTTTTGAAAAATTAATGCCCGACTTTTTATTGATATAGTCTTCTATTTGTTTGCTGGTAACAGTTTGATGATAGAATGTTTTATTCAATCCTCTTAAAATTTGGCGAAATTTTTCATCGTTGTTGATGGCAGCTCTGATGGTTTGCAGCATATTGCCGCCCTTATTGTACATATCGCCACTGCCTTCTTTGTTTACACCATAAGGGCCTATTATGGGAATATCGTTTTGAATAGCTTTTCTAATGCCCACTATATAATCGGAACCGGCATTTTTGCCATAAAAATAATCGGTGAACAGGGTTTCGCTGTAGTTGGTAAAGCTTTCGTGAATCCACATATCTGCAATGTCATTACTAGTAATATTGTTGCCAAACCACTCGTGGCCACTTTCATGAATGATGATAAAATCCCATTTCAGCCCCCAACCTGTGCCCGACATATCGTTGCCCAAATAACCCATTTTATAATTGTTGCCATAAGCAACTGCACTTTGATGCTCCATTCCTAAATGAGGAGCTTCTACCAATTTATATCCATCCTCATAAAACGGATAGGGGCCAAACCAATATTCCAATGCTTCCATAGTTCTGCGTGCATCGGTAAAATGTGTTTTTGCTTTTTCAAGATTTGATTCCAATACCCAGTAATCCATATCGAGCATTCCTTTTTCGCCCTTGTATTGTTCGGAGAAGTGTGCATATTTTCCTATGTAAGGAATAATGTTGTAACTGTTTATCGGATTTTTTACCAGCCAGCTATATTGTGTAAATCCGTTGCCTGCATTTTGTGTATTAATTAATCGGCCATTGCCAATTGCCATTAAACTATCGGGAGCTACTATACGAAGTAAAGAGCCTTTATCCGGTTCGTCGCTTTGATGGTCTTTGCAGGGCAACCATACACTGGCACCTAAGCCCTGGCAGGCTACACTCATCCAGGGATTGCCCTGTTTATCTTTTTTCCAAATCCATCCTCCATCCCATGGCGGTCTTTTGGCTTCCACCGGCTTGCCTTTAAAATATACAATAATGTTTCTTTCGCCGGGAGCAATTTTATATTTTGCCGCAGTATCTCTGTACATCACCCAATACACATTTCCTTCTCTTGTAAAAGGCAAACTTTTTCCTTCGGCTATTACACTATCAATAATCATGGGCTGCTGCATATCTATTTGCATGAGCTTTGCTCCTGAATCCCAAAAAAGAATTTTATTGTTGCCTTTAATGGTTTTAGAATTATAATCGGGTTGTATTGTAATATCGTACTGCAATACATCCCAGCCAAGCCTTCCGGCACCTATGCTCCCCCGCAAAGTATCCTGCCTGGTTAAAATTTCTTTGTGATTGAGCGGTTGTGCTACTAAATGGTTTACAAAAAAAGAAACCAGTAATACTGCGCTCAATAGAGTTGATTTGTGTTGCATGGCTAAAAATTAATTCATTAAAATTATCATTAAAAATGCAAAGTTTTATATTGGTAATGATAAGTGGTTTGATAAAGGCCTTAAATTTATTGCTCAATGAAAAAGACTGCAATAATTACGCTGTTTTGTGGCACCTTGCTGTTAGCTCTACAAGGCTGTAATAAAAATCAAAAAACAGATAAGAAAATATTTCGTTACAATGAATCCAGCGGCATAGCATCGCTTGATCCGGCATTTGCCAAAAATCAATCAATTATGTGGGCCGTTCACCAACTGTACAGCAGCCTGGTTGAAGTGGATAAAAATCTTGAAATAAAACCACTATTGGTAAAAGACTGGCAATTTAGTAACGATAAGAAAGAGATTGTTTTTAATTTAAGAACCGATATATTTTTTCATGATGATGCTGTGTTTGCAAACGGCAAGGGAAGAAAAATGGTAGCAGAAGATGTGCGTTATAGTTTTAACCGAATTATAGATGCATCTACCGTAAGCCCAGGTGCATGGATTTTTAACAACCGGGTAGATTCTATTGAACCTTTTAAAGTGCTCAACGATTCTACTTTTCTATTAAAATTGCAACGCCCTTTTCATCCCATATTGGGCATATTAAGTATGCAATACTGTTCTATAGTTCCCCGGGAAGCTGTTGAAAAATATGGTATTGAATTTCGGCGGCATCCTGTGGGTACCGGGCCATTTCAATTTGTAGCCTGGGATGAGGGTCAGGCGCTCATCTTAAAAAAGAATAAAAACTATTTTGAAAAAGACAGCAGCGGAATTGCATTGCCATATTTAGATGGAATTAAAGTAAGTTTTTACGATAGCAAGGCAACGGAATTTTTAGAATTCAGGCAGGGTAGGTTAGATTTTATAAATGATATTGACGCTTCATTTAAAGATGAGGTACTTACAAAAACAGGAAACTTAAAAAAGCAATGGCAGGGAACATTACAGTTAAATAAACACCCGTATTTGAATATAGAATATTTCGGCATATTGCAGAATGAATCAAATCCAATAGTAAAACAATCTCCATTGAGATTTAAAAAAATCAGGCAAGCAATTAACTATGGTATTGATAGAAGAAAGATGATGCTCTACCTGCGAAATTCTATTGGCACAGCAGCCGAGAGTGGTTTTGTGCCGCTGGGATTGCCTTCATTTGATGCCAATGAAGTGATGGGCTATACCTACAATCCTTCAAAAGCTGCAAAGTTGCTGGCCGAAGCAGGTTATCCGCAGGGAAAAGGGTTGCCTACCTTAAAATTACTAACCATTCCTATTTACAGCAACCTGGCAAGTTATGTAGCCAACGAATTGCAATTGCTGGGTATTAATGTACAGGTGGAAACCATCCAAAAAAGTTTACTGCTGGAGCAAACCAGTAAATCGCAGGCAATGTTTTTTAGAGGCAGTTGGATTGCCGATTATCCCGATGCAGAAAATTATCTGAGTGTTTTTTATAGCAAAAATCCGGCACCACCCAATTATACCCGTTACAAAAATGAACACTTTGATGCCATGTATGAAAAAGCATTGGCCGAAGAAAACGATTCTTTACGCTATAAACTCTATCAGCAAATGGACAAACTAATTGTAGAGGATGCACCTGTAGTACCGTTTTGGTACGATATGGTGATACACCTGGTACACAACAATGTGAGCAATTTTGCACCCAATAGTTTAAATATGCTCGAGCTGAGATGGGTGAGAAAGGGTTGATAGGGTGATAAGTTGATACGTTGATAAGTCAAAAGTCAAAAGTCAAAAAAAATATAAGGGAATAATAAAGTTACAGACTCCTAACCAGAAACGAGAAACCAGAAACCGGAAACTAATGCTTTAATTTATCCTTAAACAATTTTCTAAACTTTTCTACTTTAGGTCGAATAACAATTTTGCAATAGGGTTGTTCGCCGTTTTCGTTGAAATAATTTTGGTGATAGCTTTCTGCTTTATAAAAAACACTGAATGGCTCCAGGGTGGTTACAATGGGTGCATCAAAAATATGGCTGCTGTCTAATTTTTTTATGTAGGCTGCTGCTACCTGCTTTTGCATTTCGTTTCTATAAAAAATTACACTACGGTATTGTGTGCCTTCATCGGCACCCTGACGGTTTAATGTGGTAGGGTCGTGGGTTTCCCAAAATATTTCGAGCAATTCGTCGTAAGATACTTTTGTCGGATCGTACACAATATTTAAACACTCCGCATGGCCGGTTGTGCCGGTACACACTTCCTTATAAGTTGGATTAATTGTTTCGCCCCCACTGTAACCACTTTCTACTTTTAATACACCCTCTACCTGTTGAAAGATAGCTTCAGTGCACCAAAAACAACCATTGCCTACTGTAATGGTATCTGTTAATGTATTTTCATTATGGGCTAACTGCTCAGTCATAATAGGATATTTTTTTTTATTGGCACAGCTTACAATGCTGATAAATGCAATTGATATAAATAAAAATAGTTTTTGCATAATGTTTTTAAAACCAGGTACGATATTTCGGAATCTATAGTTTGAAATTATTGGTATTTATTAACCTGCTAACAATTGAAAACTAAGGTTCTTCAATTTTCAATTTGTTTTCAATCATTTTACCCTTATCATCTGTAAGCGGTGAGGGCACCGGGGCCTGGCCCAGGGGCGTTACCTGGTTAAATATTTTATTGATATAAACCCATCGGCCTTCCTGCCACCTAAAAGCTTCATAATCGCCGTCGCCAATTAATGTCCACTTTTTATTAGGTTGGTTAGTTTCGGAAATAAGGTGTTCAAAAATAATGAGGTCTAATTCGGGGTCGTAATTAAGTTTTGGAGAAGATGCTTTTTTAAATTCCATTACAAACCTGGCCATATTGCCCTTGTAGCCATAGCCCGATACAATGCTAAACTGCCTGCTTCCAAAAACCGGTTTATCATTTACGAAGCTGAGAATTTCAATTATTTTTTTCTCGCTGCGGATATTGTTTTGATCAAAGCCCAGCAAAGTGTAAAAGTTTTTGCCGGCGGCTTTTTTAAGAACAATTTTATAATATACAGCGCCCATCCAACCAAAGTTGTCGGCAATAGTATCGCTCATATCGGTAGTAACATCCGATTTGTCAATTAATGGAAAAAGCTTCAGCGATCCATCGGCGGTTTTCATTTGAATGGCACCATGCTGGCGAATTACATTTTCGTTGATAACCATTTGCCAGGTATAAATTCTAAAACTGCTGTCGGGGGCATAGAGTTTTGAAATAGAATATAACGAATCAAAAGGGAAGTAAAATGAATTGTTGGTTTTTAATGCTCTCACAAAAATTTTGGTGAAGCTGCTATCGGCTTTAAATCTGTCTGAAGGATTAATGCCATTGATTATTTTATCGGCAAGTGTTTTTAAACTGTCTTCTTTTTTTTGTAATAATTTATAGTTGGCTGCATTAATGTTTTGCGCTTTAGCATTTACATTAATAAAAAATAATAGGGTTAGTATTGAAATTAACTTCATGTGTATCTTTTATATTGTTTTTTGGCCACAACTTGTCCCGCCAAAGGCGTGGATATTTCATGTAATTTTTTTTAAAATTATCGATGTGTACCAACGGCTCGTTTCATTATTATAAAAATAACCAAAGATTTGGGAATGCAACAAATGCAGGTAGATGGCTTTTTAAATTTAACTAAAGCTTATCAGCCAGGGAGATTATGCCGTTTGTCATGGTATGCCAATTATATTTTTTCTTTTCCTCAATAATATGGGGAATAAAATGCGAAGCCCCTATCTTAAAAAATTGTTCAATATTCGATGCAATTGAAGCAGGGGTTGGCTCGGCAACCAATCCCACTTTTTGATGAGGCACCATTGCCGGTAATGCGCCCACATTGGTAACTACCATTGGAACTTCAAAATGATAGGCAAGAGGAGTTACCCCGCTTTGTGTGGCATTGCGGTAGGGCTGTACTAGCAGGTCGGCAGCGCAGAGATAATATTTTATTTCGCTGTCGGCAATAAAATCGGTGTGCAGTATTAAATTTTTGGCAATACCCAATTGCGCTATTTGATTTTCGTAATTTTTTTTATCCTCGTAAAACTCTCCTGCAATCAATAATTTAAGATGTGGAACTTTATCTTTTAAAATAGCCATTGCTTCCAACAGTAAATCAAGCCCCTTATATTTTCTTATAAAACCAAAAAACAACAATACATTTTCGCCTGCATTTATTTTTAATTTTTCCCTTGCTGTTTCTTTGGGTACTTTATCGCCAAAATTATCGTACAAAGGATGTGGTATGAAAACTGCCGGCTTTTGATGATTGAATAATTTTAAATCGTCGAGAACTTTTTGGCTCATGGTTACAAATGCATCCACAGGTTTTATAAAGTATTTGGTGAAAGCAGAGTCCCCCGGTCTTTTTTCGTGAGGAATTATATTATCGGCAATGCAAACAACTTTACTGTGTTTGTTTTTTTTTGCAATTCGAAGAATGCTTCCCAGGCAGGGGCCCATAAAAGGCAACCAGTATCGTACAACAATTAAATCGGGCTTTTCTTTTTTTATTTTCTTACCAACACTTATCCAGTTAAAAGGGTTGATGGAATTGATCAACACTTTTATATCTAAACCTTTTGGAGCTGGTTCGGTGGAATATTGCGAAGAGCCCGGAAATAATATTGATGGATATTGCAAAGAAAAAGTATAAATTGAAACGATATGCCCCTCCTCCATAAAAGCCCTTGCAAGTCGCTCGTTAAATGTGCTCATACCTCCACCTCTTAAGGGGTAAGCCGGGCCAACGATGATTATCTTTTTTGATTGCACTTACTTGAATGAATTGAACGAAATAGTCTGTTTCTAATTAGATTCTTTGTTTTTTTAAAGACCCTGTTTTTCTTCAATAAGATAACTGTTTCTTTCGCTTGAATTACGGGCAATAAGTTCGCCCAAAAAACCAGCCAGGAATAATTGCACACCTATTACCAACGAAATGATGCCCACATAAAACAACGGCCTGTCGGTCATATTGTATTTTTGAAAAGCAAACTTGGCTATAAACAAATAAGCCCAAATGATAAAACCACTAAAGAATACTATACTACCCCATAATCCAAAAAAGTGCATGGGTCTTTTGCCAAACTTGCCCACAAACATGATGGAGAACAAATCAAGAAAACCATTTATAAATCTTTCCCAGCCAAACTTGGTAACCCCATATTTACGAGCCCTGTGTTCTACTACCTTTTCTCCAATTTTTCTAAAGCCGGCCCATTTTGCTAAAATAGGAATGTAGCGATGCATTTCGCCATATACTTCAATACTCTTTATCACTTTCTTGCGGTACGACTTGAGGCCACAATTAAAGTCGTGTAGCTTGATACCTGAACTTTTTCTTGCAGCAGCATTGAATAACTTGGAGGGAATATTTTTTGTGAGGGTATTATCGTAACGCTTTTTTTTCCAGCCGCTCACCATATCGTAACCCTCTTCAACAATCATTCTTCGCAGTTCAGGAATTTCATCTGGGCTGTCCTGCATATCGGCATCCATTGTAATAATTACTTCACCCTGTGCAGCTTTAAACCCTTCGTTGAGTGCTGCACTTTTTCCGTAATTACGTTGAAACTTTATGCCTTTGATATTGGTATTTGTATTTCTCAGTGTTTCCACTACATTCCATGAAGAGTCGGTGCTTCCGTCATCAATCATTATTACTTCGTAACTAAATTTGTTTGCCTGCATCACACGCTCAATCCATGCCGAAAGCTCGGGTAATGATTCTTCTTCATTAAATAGCGGTATTACTATCGAAATGTCTATCATATTTTTTTATTGACAACCAAAATGCTATTCATTCTTCCAATGCTTCTATTTTGCTTTTCTTAAAAACAATCCACCAATTACAGATGTAACCGCTCCAAAAAGTAGATAGGTAACTGTTGTAATTGAAATGGTCATTGGCATAAAAATACTCTTGAGTTTTTCAGAATTTTCAGCAATTTCAGCAGCAGTTCTATCACCCTGAGCGTTAATAATGGCTTCATTATCTTTAATAGCTTCAGCCAAAATTTGCCCATTCAATTTATAAAAAACTGCAGTGTAAATAACCATTATTAAAGTGGCTACAATAAAAGTTCTAAATCCTTCGGAAAAAAAGCTTTTGAAGCTTAATTCACCACTTTGCTTTTTTCTAAAACTCAGCAAACTCCACACTATTCCTGCAATATATATCATAATCACCAGCATTTGACTGGAATCGTTGTGTGCTTTTTTTAGGCCATAAAACAAAAACAACGAAACCAAAATCATTGCTGCGCCGGTAATTAAGCCTTTATACGTTGCTGTTAGTTTCATTGGTTGAGCGTAAGTTTATTTTTATTGATAATGCCCACTATCTTTCCTTTTAATTGTTGGCCAATAAAAGGGTTGTTTTTCGATTTACTTTTTATCATTCTTTCTTCAAAAGTAAATGTTGCATCCGGAACAAAAAGGGTAAGCACAGCTTCTTGTCCTTCTTTAATTTCTGGCAGAGGTAAACCAAAAATTTTACGGGGAACAATTCCCATTTGTTCGGCAAGGCTATGATAACCTTTAGCAAAAAGGTTGGCAATACCATAAACTGCTTCCAAGGATTCGCTGCCGTTTTTGGCATATTCAAATTCGCAGGTTTTGTCGTCCCAATGCTGTGGTGAATGATGAGAAGCGATGCAATCTATCAGCCCATCTTTAAAAGATTTTTGTAAAGCGGCCCTGTCGGAAGCAGTGCGTAGTGGCGGATTTAATTTAAGATTGGTATCGTAACCTTTTAAATCTTCATCGCAAAACAACAAATGCATAGGCGTAACGGAGCATGTTACACGCAAATTTTGTTTTTTTGCTTCTTCAATTAATGCAATACCTTTTTCGGTAGATACGCCTGTGATATGTAGTTTAGAACCGGTATATCTTAAAAGTTCTATATCCCGGGCTATCATCAATTCTTCTGCTATGGCGGCCTTGCCGGGTAAGCCTAATTGTGTACTTACAATGCCTTCATTCATTAATCCCTGCGAACTGATGCTTTTATCATCCGGTAATTGAATAATGGTAGCACCAATGGGCAATACATATTGTAATGCTTTTAATAATAAGCCCGGGCTTTGAATGCTATGTGTACCATCACTGAAAGCAATGGCAGCACTTTGATGCATATCATACATTTCGCTTAATTCTTTTCCTTCTACATTTTTGCTCACAGAACCAATAGGATGAATATTTACCGGAAGGTCTTGCGATTTTTGTTTAATGTATTCCACCACCGATTTGCCACTTGCGGTTGGTTGGGTGTTAGGAGTTATCAGCACATCGGTAAAACCGCCTGCGGCAGCAGAAGCAGCACCCGTTTCCAGGGTTTCTTTTTGCTCGTAACCGGGGTCGGCAAAGTTTGCGAAACTATCAACCCAGCCAATGCTCACATACAGGTTGGTATCAGTAATGGTTACATCGGCCGAATCGCTAATACTATCAGCTATTTTAGAAATAATACCATTTGTAATGAAAATATCTTTTACCTGGCCCTGTAGGGGAGAAGATGAACCCGAAATAGTGGCTTGCTTTATTAAAACAGTCATTTTTTTAAGATTGTGCAAATATCATTAAAAATTATGAGAAGGAAACAGCCCGGTAGAATTATTGCGGTATTTTTAAATCATGAAAAATGTATCATTTGCCTTTATTTTTTTATGTGCTGCTTTATTAAATGCCTGTACAGCGCTTCATTCATCCAAAAAAGTTGAAGACAAAACTATTCAAACAGGCGCCGATCAAACAGAGGCGTACTTTCATTTACTTACAGATAAAAGGGTGGCTATACTTGCTAATCCTACCACAATTATTGGCAAAAAGCATTGGGTAGATAGTATGCAGATTAGAGGCATCAATATTGTAAAAGTTTTTGGACCCGAGCATGGCTTCAGAGGCAATGCAAGTGCGGGCACTCATGTGGTGGATGATAAAGATGCTTCTACCGGTATTCCTATTATATCGCTTTATGGCAATAAAAGAAAGCCCTCGGCAGAAGATATGGCCAATGTAGATGTAATGATATTTGATATTCAGGATGTGGGATGCCGCTTTTATACTTATATAAAAGTACTGAGAGATGTAATGGAAAGTTGTGCAGATAATAATAAAGAATTATTAATACTCGATCGTCCGAACCCAAATGGTTACCTGGTGGATGGCCCCATTTTGGATATGAAATATAAATCGGGCATTGGCCAGTTTCCTATCCCCATTTCGCATGGGTTGACAATTGGCGAATTTGCTCAAATGATAAATGGCGAAGGTTGGCTGCCCGATAAAAAACAATGCAGGTTACAAATCATTAAAGTAAAAAACTATCAACACGAAATGGAATATGTGTTACCCGTAAAACCTTCTCCCAATTTGAATACACAGCAAAGCATACTGTTGTATCCATCTACTTGTTTGTTTGAAGGGGTAGCATTGAATCATGGCAGAGGCACGCAATTTCCTTTTACTATATTGGGTAGCCCATTGTTAAAAGGAAAATATCAATTTTCGTTTACCCCTATCAGTATCCAGGGCATGAGTGAATCGCCCTTGTATATGAATGAGGCATGCTATGGTTTAGATTTACGTAATTATGATGTATCAAAACTAAGAGCAACCAAACAAATAAATATTCAATGGATGATGGAATTGTATAAAGCTTTTCCGGATAAAGACAAATTTTTTGACCGCAGCCAAAGTAAGCAAATAGGAAATATAGATGGCCTGGCTGGTGTAGCAGAATTTAAAGAGCAAATTAAAAAGGGTGTTTCAGAAAAAGAAATCAGGGCCAGTTGGGAGCCCGGCTTATCGCAATACAAGGAAATGCGAAAGAAATATTTATTGTATCCCTAAATTTTGTTTTGTGATTAAAGTTTATTGAAGAAGAATAAGGATGACCAAATTTATTTATGATTGATTGAACGATAACCGAAAATGATTATTTGCCAAAGCAAATAATATTCAAGGTAATATTATTATCAACCGGCCCTTTGCTGGTATTTAATAAGCGAGCTTTACAGCTTGTAGCAGTTACACCATAAATAATTAATTGCAGCTTGTATAGTTGAACAGCGGTACCAGCACTATCCATACCCTTACAAATTTAACCACATCCGAAAGCGGATAATTGTATATTTACTGCAACAACGAATCGCAGCGTATAGATTTGTTCTTTGATAATCTACAATTGATACACAACCGTGGAGCGGTTTTGGAGGAAACGCATTATTATCCGTTCGGGTTAGTTATGAGTGGTATAAGTAGCAAAGTGTTGAATAATGCACCTTTTGCCGCCGTAGGTAAGTCACCAGCATTGCCGTCGTCTGGTTTTCAACCAGCGGTGTATCAGGCTCTCAAAAACCAGCTTTTACCCAATACTTTTCTCCGCCTCGTTTCGTGTCTTCACGAAACGAAATAAA
>DEHT01000017.1 GCA_002352045.1 Chitinophagaceae bacterium UBA2793
TGAACCTTTACTGTGTCGCCACTTTTTACTTGTGCCATAATTGTTGTTTTTGTTTTCTATGCAAGAAAACGCATTATAAAATTGTGTTGTATTGCTGTATAAGCAGATTGCAAAGTAAATGATAAAAGGTGAATGCGTTTGAAAAGTTTTATGCATCTTAGCCTTATGAAAAAATTGTTAAGTGTTTGTATATTCAGCATAAACCTTTATGTGGGCTTTGCTCAACCCGGGCTCACTTCAAAAACAAATTCAAAATCGGTAATCACAGGCGCTGAACGAACAGAAGTATATTTTCCTTTATTAAAAAATAAATCCGTGGCAGTATTTGCCAATCAAACCAGTGTAATTGGAAATACACATTTAGTGGACAGCCTTTTGGCATCGGATATTAAAGTGGTTAAAATTTTTGGGCCTGAACATGGGTTTAGAGGCGATGCCGATGCAGGCGAAACGGTAAAAGATGCAAGAGATAGCAAAACCGGCATACCTATTATTAGTTTATATGGCAACCACAAAAAACCAACAGCAGAAGATTTGGCCGATATAGATGTAGTGGTTTTTGATATCCAGGATGTGGGCGTACGTTTTTACACTTACATATCTTCTTTGGAATATGTGTTGGAAGCCTGCCTTGAAAATCACAAACCCATCATGATTTTAGACCGTCCCAATCCAAATGGTTTTTATGTGGATGGCCCTGTGCTCGACAAAAAGTTTAAAAGTTTTGTGGGCATGCAATCCGTACCTATTGTTTACGGAATGACCATTGGCGAGTATGCCATGATGATTGCAGGCGAAGGATGGTTGAGCGAAAAGGCAACTGCCATCAATAAATTTAATATTACTACTCAACCCACTGCCGATACGCCATTTCATTTTACGGTAATAAAATGCAAGAAATACGATCACAAAACCAAATACGAATTACCGGTGATGCCTTCGCCTAATTTAAAACAAATGCAGAGCATTTACCTGTATCCATCTACCTGTTTTTTTGAAGGCACGCCACTGAGCGAAGGAAGAGGAACCGAATATCCTTTTCAAATATTTGGACACCCAAGTTTACCTAAAAACCTCTACAGCTTTACGCCTATGCCCAATGCCGGGGCAAAAAACAGTAAATGCTTTGGGCAAAAAAGTTATGGCTGGTTTATTGATGGCAACAGTGAAGCAATATTGAAAAAATTAGATGGTAAAATCAATCTTCAATATTTTTTAGATGCATATAAAGCATTTCCCGGAAAGGATAGTTTTTTCCTGAAAAATAATTTTATCAATAAACTTGCCGGCAATGATTTGTTTCAGCAGCAGGTGAAGCAAGGCCTTTCGGCTGAAGCTATTAGAGCAAGCTGGCAGCCGGATTTGAAACGATTTAAAGAAATAAGAAAAAAATATTTATTGTACGAAGATTTTGAATAAGCAGAATAGGATAATTAATTAAATGGGCGGTTCATCAACCGCCTTTTTAATTGCTAAAAAATTCATGGTTTTAGGGGATAGTTTGAATGAATAGAAAATAGAAATTTGTTTTATCAAAGCATCAAAACTTTTATTCAATGAAAACATTACTACTCTTATTACTATCTGCTATAAGCATAAATGCCTTTACACAAAATGTAGGTATTGGAACTACTACTCCTGGTTTCCCTTTAAGCTTTTCCAATGATTTAGGCTCCAAAATTTCATTGCATGGAACCAGTGGAAACCACTATGGGTTTGGCATACAGGGTGGCCTGTTTCAAATGTATTCCGATGCTGCTGCAGCAAATATTGCATTTGGATATGGTAGCAGCAGTTCATTTACCGAAAGAATGAGGCTCTACAATGCAGGCCCCGAAGCATTGCTTGTACAAGGAAGAATTACTCTTCGAAACGGAACAAACCCGGTAAACCTTGCATACGGCCCGGGCATTTGGCTATCTAAAGCAGATAATACTGCCAACCTCGGTTTTATGGGTACACAAAACAATCAGAATATTGGTTTTTACGGCGGCCCTGCCGGTTGGGGATTTACTTACGATGCCATAAACAGCCGGGTAGGAATAGGTAATCCCAATCCCAATGCGCCTTTATCGTTTCCTGCATTGTTGGGAAGAAAAATAACTTTTTATCCCGGCAGTATTGGTAATGCAGGCATTGGCGTTTATGGAAACGAATTGCGCATTCATTCCGATAATCCCAATGCAGATATTTCCTTTGGCCACGAAAACACTGGAGGAAATTTTACAGAAAGAATGCGGGTTAAAGGAAATGGTGCAATTGCAGTAAATGGCAATGCTGGTAATCCTGGAGAAGTAATGCAATCCAATGGAAATAATTCGGCCCCTGGCTGGGCATCGGCCACAAACTCCCTGTATAACAATATGAACAGTTATACATTGGCCCAAACTTTTACATTGGGAGGTAACTGGACCTCGGATTATAATATTCCGGGGCTAACCCAAACTCATAATTTTGCTAAACCTACAAAGGTATTAATCAATTTTTTCTGGCACGCAAAAAGTGATAATGTTATTGGAGAAGTACATGCAGAATACAAACTATTTGTAAACGATGTATTGTATCAGGATGAACTCGTTCGGCTGGCTCCCGGTGAATCATCAACAGGAGGTACCAGCTACAGGTTGGTTAGTCTGCCTGCCGGGCAATATAGTTTTCGACTGGCTGTTAGGAATTTTGGAGCTTTAAGATACTACGGCGACGACTGGAACAATTTTCCAACCAGTATGACAGTAATTGCCGTTTCACAATAGAAAATAAAGAATCAGCAATACATCAACTCCATCTTTAATACTTTTGCAAGATGAAAAAAATGGAGCAGCTCCGCATTGTTTTTATGGGCACCCCGGAATTTGCCGTAGCATCTCTCGATGCATTGGTAAAAGCCGGATGTAATATTGTGGGAGTAATTACGGCACCGGATAAACCTGGTGGGCGTGGAATGCAATTGCAACAAAGTGCCGTAAAAAAATATGCGGTTGAAAATAATCTTAGGGTGCTTCAACCGGAGAAACTAAAGAATGCGGAATTTTTAGAGGAGCTGAGTTCCTTAAAAGCCGACTTACAAATTGTAGTGGCTTTTAGAATGTTGCCCGAAGTGGTTTGGAATATGCCGCCCATGGGTTCGGTTAACCTGCATGGAAGTTTGTTGCCACAATACCGGGGAGCTGCTCCTATAAACTGGGCGGTGATTAATGGCGAAAAAGAAACCGGTGTAACCACTTTTAAATTGCAACACGAAATTGACACCGGCAATATTTTAATGCAACAAAGCTTTCCTATTCTCGAAGAAGATAATGTAGGAACGGTACACGACCGAATGAAAGAAATAGGCGCCACTGTTTTGGTAGAAACGGTGAAAGGCCTTGCAGATGGCAGCCTGCACGAAAGGCCACAATTAGAAATGGCGAATCAGCCATCCACAGCCTTGCAACATGCTCCTAAAATTTTTACAGAAACCTGCCAGATTAATTTTAATAAAACAGTAGAGCAGGTTAATAATTTAATAAGAGGCTTATCGCCCTACCCTGCTGCTTTTTGTTTTTTAAATGGAAAGAAGTTGAAAATTTTTTCTGCAACAATTGAAAAGGCAAAACCTACCCTATCTGCCGGTGAATTTGAAACAGATAAAAAAACTTTTTTAAAATTTGCCTGCGCCAATGGATACATCAAAGTATTAGATATTCAATTGGAGGGAAAAAAAAGAATGTTGACAGAAGATTTTTTAAGAGGTTATAGGTTTGAATAAAAAATGGCAGAGAAATTCACTGCCATTTTTTAAATATATAAATTCAATTAATTAGTACTGTAGTGTACAATTAAAATTTTCATTTTCTGTAATACCTAACTCTGTTGCTGCAGCATTACTAAGCCTCACCACTAAATTGTTGTTTTGTTTTAAATCGGGAATAAGGTCGAGCACTTTGGCATATACGGCTTTGCCATTGGCAGTGTTGGTAATTTTTACAATAGTGCCTGCCGGAGCAGTATTGTGCAGGCAATAAAATTTTCCATCGTCCCATCCGCTGGTACTTTTAAAAATACCTGCCAGNNTTCTACTACTTTGGGTTCTTCTTTTTTGGTAACAACAGGTGTTTCCGGCACTTGCTTTGTTGTAACAGATTGTGTTGTTGTAGAATTGCCATTGTAGCCTACAATAAGGTTATCGCCAATAGACAATGCATCACTTTGAAGGTTGTTCCATTTTTTAATATCGGCTATGCTAATGTTGTATTTTTTAGTAATACCATACAAACCTTCTTTGGCAGCAACAGTGTGGTAAATGGGTTGGCCGCCGGTATTATTTTTCATTTCAGCCTTTTGAGGCTCGCTTTTCACCGGCACTGTTTTAACTTCGTGAACTGCCGTAGGTGCAGGCACATCGGGCATAGGAGTTGCATTGCCCGAAGCAGGAATTTTTATTACCTGCCCAATGGATAAGCCTTTATCAAATGGAATATTATTATACGAAGCCAATTCTTTTGGATGCACATTATACATTCTTCCAATGGAATAAAAACTTTCTTTGGCAGCAACGGTATGTGTTTTTTGAGCCAATGCAAAAACTGGAAAACTCAACAACAAAAAAGATATTAATCGTTTCATGTATTTTAATTGGGTTGCTACAAAGATGCAGAAATTTGTTGGTAGAAATACAGGCTATTTGTTAAGAATGCGCCAGTCTTTTGGATAGTAATTATTCACCCGGTTGGGAAGAAACTTTACCAGTCCCAAAGCTATTCCACAAAAGCAAATAACAGCCCATCCTTTTTTTTGAGATTCAATTTTAATGTCTAAACGTCTCAGGTAGTCCAAGGCTGTTTCTTCGGCTACTTCCTGTACCGGTAAATTTCCGGCATAAGCATTGCTTAGCACCAACTCATGCGATGGTATCAACTCATCTCTTATAAATGTGCCCATATTAATGCCGAGCTTTTTTATATAAAGATGTTGTTGCAGCAAGAGGGCATCTTCGTAAATAGCAGCAGGAATTGCCAGTGCATCATTCTGCCATTTTATAAAAGAAAAATTGGCTGCTTCTTTTAAAAAGTTGCCCACTTCTTTTTCTTCTGCTTTTGATAAATGCATATTTTTTATTGCTTTCCCTTCTGCACAGTTGTATGAGGGTTGATTATTTTTTTGAAAAGCAGCAATAAAAAAACCTTCTCCCTTAATTTTATCGGGATAAAACCGATAACCCAAACATTGATGTTTTGCCGAAACAGTTTCTACAATATTCCAATCTTCTTTTAAATGAAGTTGAAAATTATCGGCATCATAGCTATCTTTTATCCAATCGGTAATTTCTTCATCTTCTTTTGCAGAATAGGAACAAGTGGAATAAATTAAAACGCCACCGGGTTTTAAAGCATTCCAAACATCGGCAATAATCCTTTGCTGTCGCTGACTGCATAGTTCCACATTATTTATGCTCCACTCATCAATAGCATCCGGCTGTTTACGAAATAAACCGCTGCCGCTGCAAGGTGCATCAATTACTATGCAATCGAAGAAGCTTGGCAGTCTTGCAAAATCTTTGGGGTCGTTATTGGTTACTACTACATTGGCCGCACCCCATTTGGTTATATTTTCTGTAAGGATATTGGCCCTGGCTTTTATCACTTCATTGCTTACCAACAAACTTTTTGATGAAAGCAAAGATTGTATCAAAGTCGATTTTCCACCGGGAGCAGCACAAAGGTCCAATACATTTAATTTATCTGTAAGCTTGCAGGTTTGCCGCAGGGCTTCTTCCAAAAACATGCTGCTGGCTTCCTGCACATAATAGGCACCGGCATGAAACAANNTTTTTTCTACACTCAACAATTGCGAAACATCTTTCAGTTTTGCCGGATTCAACCTAATTGAAACCACCTGCTCTCGGGATTGATGTACGGCTTTAAATGCTTTTTCATCAAAGCCTGCAACCGTTTGTAAAGAAGCCAATAAGTCTTTTGGTAATTCTGTAGCCAAGTATATAATTTTGTTGCCATCAAAATTAATTATCGCAAACTAAAAAAAGGGCATTCACAAAAAAGAAACAATCAAAAACTTTATGAAAAAATTTCTCTACCTGGCAATTATACTTTTCGCAAGTAGTTTTTCATCCTTTGCACAAAAGGTAAACGAGCCCACAAACGGAAATCCTCAATGGAAAGAAAATTATGCCCCTTTTCGCATTGCCGGAAACTTATACTACGTAGGCACTTACGACCTTGCCAGCTATTTAATCTGTACCGAAGCGGGCCATATTTTAATAAACACCGGCCTTGCCTCATCTGCTAAACAAATAAAAAGAAATGTGCAGCAATTGGGTTTTAAATTTAAAGACATCAAAATTTTACTCACTACCCAGGCGCATTACGACCACATGGGTGCAATGGCAGCTATTAAAAAACAAACGGGTGCGCAATTTTTTGTAACTGCGGGAGACAAAGAAACGGCAGCTTCCGGCGGCAAGGCCGATTATGAAATGGGAAAATATGGGGTTACGTTTAAGCCAATACATGCTGAAAAAATATTGAACAACTTTGATTCAATTTCTTTGGGCGAAACACATCTTCAAGTTATAAATCACCCCGGACACACACAAGGGAGTTGCAGTTATTTATTTACCGTAAAAGACAGCAGCCGTTCATACAAGGTTTTAATTGCAAATATGCCAAGCATAGTTACGGATAGGCGTTTCCAGGATATTAAAGAATATACAACCGTTTCAAATGACTATGCAAATTCTTTAGCATCTTTGAAATCTCTTGAATTTGATATATGGGTTGCATCTCATGCCAGCCAGTTTGGTTTACATAAAAAACGAAAACCCGGCGACGCCTATAATCCTTCTGTATTTTTTGATCAAAAAGGTTACATGGAATCTTTGGAGGAATTGAAAAAAGATTATGAAGAAAAGCTGAAAAAAGATGCAGCCAATTGAAAAGGAGCCGACAATAGTTCTGCATATTATATTTGAAAAATTGGGATAAATATTTTGTAACTTGTAACTATGAGTTATGTAAGAGAGCCGGCTGTTGCATACGGAAAAACTAAGTACTCGGTAGAAGAGTACTTAGCAATGCAAAAAATAGCTGATACAAAATATGAATTGTACAAGGGCGAAGTTTTTGCCATGAGCGGAGCAAGTACAAGGCATAATATTATTTCAGTTAACCTAATTGTTTCTCTATCGAAAATTCTTCAAGGAAAACCCTGCAGGCCTTATGGCAGCGATATGCGTATTCATATTCCGGAAAATACTTTATACACTTATCCCGATGTTAGTATTATTTGCGGCGACATTATTCCATCCGATGAGGATGAAGATAGTGCCACACAACCAACCGTAATCATTGAAATTTTATCTCCTTCCACCAAATCGTACGACCGTGGCGATAAATTTAAATTGTACCGTGCCATCCCTTCTTTGAGAGATTATATTTTGATAGACTCCGAAAGTATAACTGTGGAAGCCTTTAGCTTAAACGATGAAATGCTTTGGGAGTTGAGAGAATATAAAAAGCCGGATGATACAGTAAAAATAAAAAGCATGGATTGTGAACTTGGGCTGATAGAGATTTACAGAGATACGAAGTTGTAAATTTTTCTATTTTCAATAAACATACAGGTATCTTTTATACGGCTCTGCAAAAGGATCTTCAGCACTCTTTCATTTCCTTTTTGTTTTCTGCCTTTGTTGAGAATCGTGCAATTAACATTGGAGTCAACATACTTACAATTCCAATTATTGACTTTAGTTCAAAATCTTGTATAAAATTCATTCCTATTAAATACAAACCACATACAATAAAAATCATTTTAATCAATTTATTGTTCCAAACATATCCTCCTACTAAATAGGCAACTCCAATGAGGGTAAACATTCCTGCATTTAGAATTTCATTAATGTTGTTATTATAATGAAGAAACCAATTCGATATTTTACCAATTAGAATAATTCCTATTAAAGCAAGGAAAATTTTATGCAATAATCTTTTCATTCAAGTATTTTAAAGTTTTTTTGATGATAGTATATTTTGTTTGTTGTGCTTTGGTTTGTAACACAAGTGAGCGGCCCAGGATTGCAATCGGGGCGGCGCAACGTTATTGAATAGAAATAAAAGTCGGGTTCAATAAAAAATTATATGGCCTTAACCTCGGCACATAAATCCTGCAGTACTTTTTTGGCATCACCAAAGAGCATGGATGTTTTGGGTTGAAAAAATAAATCGTTTTCAATACCGGCATAACCGGGTTTCATGCTACGTTTGTTAACAATAACTGTTTTTGCCTGCTCCACTTCCAAAATGGGCATTCCGTAAATGGGCGAAGCCGGATCTTTTTTAGCAGCAGGGTTTACCACATCGTTGGCACCTAAAATCAAAACAACATCAGTGCTTTTAAATTCGTCGTTGGCCTGTTCCATTTCCTGTAATTTTTCGTAAGGCACATCGGCTTCGGCGAGTAAAACATTCATGTGACCGGGCATACGGCCTGCTACCGGGTGAATGGCATAAGTAACTTCCACCCCTTTTTCGTTCAATATTTTTTCTAATTCGTGGCAGGCATGTTGTGCTTGCGCTACCGCTAATCCATATCCGGGAACAATGATTACTTTGTTGGCATAACTCATTACCATGGCCGCATCGCTCAACGAAATTTCTTTATAGTTGCCTTGTTCTTTACTACCGGTAGTACCACCCGATACATTGTTACCGCCAAATGAACCAATCAATACATTTTTTAAAGAACGATTCATGGCTTTGCACATGAGTATGGTAAGTAAGGTACCTGCAGCACCTACTAAAATACCACCGGTGAGCATTACTTTGTTATCGTACAAAAAGCCGCCAAAAGCTGCCGCCACACCGGTAAAGCTATTGAGCAAAGAAATTACCACCGGCATATCGGCACCACCAATGGGCATTACAAACATTATTCCATACAAAAGTGACAAAGCAAAAATTACATACAACAAATAAGTTTGTGAAGGATTAATAATTAACCATACCGCACAACCTAAAGCAACTGCTAAAAACAAAAGGTTTAAAATATTTTGCCCGGCAAAACTGAAGTCTTTTACTTTTCCGTTTAGTTTGCCCCAGGCAATCATACTACCCGAAAAAGAAACAGAGCCTATGAGTAATCCCAACACAATAATTAATATTTTTCCGGTGTGCCCTGCGGTGATACCGGTAGTAACCATTTCATGTGCCAGGTGATTAAACTCCACCAACGAAATTAATGCCGCACATGCACCGCCCATACCATTGAACAGGCTCACCATTTCGGGCATGGCCGTCATCTTTACTTTTTTTGCAGCCAGGGTTCCTATAACTGTTCCTATAATTAAACCGACAAATATCCAGGCATAGTTGCCCAACTTTACGCCGTTTTCTTCATATAAAAATATGGTTGCAAAAATGGCAATGCTCATACCCGCTGCGGCTACTAAGTTTCCTTTGCGGGCACTCGCCGGACTGGATAACATTTTTAAGCCTACAATAAATGTTACACTGGCTATAAGATAACAAAGAGTTAATATATTAAGTTCCATAATTCTAATAAAATATTGAAAAGTACTTAGTATTTAGTATTTAGTATTTAGTACTTAGTACTTAGTATTTAGTACTTAGACTTGCTGCTTTCTACTTTTTACTTTTTACTATCTACTGTTTACTTTCTACTATCTACTTTTTACTTTCTACTTTCTACTATTTCTTTTTCCCTTTAAACATTTCCAACATTCTATCCGTTACCACAAAGCCTCCTACTACATTTAAGGTTCCTAATATCACTGCTAAAAAGCCAAGGCCCAATGCAAAATAGTTATCCGTTTCCGCTTTGCCCATTACAATAATGGCACCTATAATTACCACACCATGTATTGCATTGGCACCACTCATCAACGGCGTATGTAGTACACTGGGCACACGGCCTATCACTTCTATACCTACAAAAATCATTAGAATTACTATGTAAATAATTTGTTGGTGAGTTGAGATAAAGTTGAGCATAGTTGGTTGGTTGGTTGGTTGGTTGGTTAGTTGATTGGTTGATTAGTTGATTGGTCCATAGACCATAGTTTATTAGTCCATAGTTAATAGTTTTTAGCAGATGGATTTAATAATAGTAACTCAAAATAATACACTGCACATTCCCAATTCAACATTATACATTATCAATTATCCATTATCCATTATCAATTACTCTTTCATTAGTTACCGCTCCGCCATTTGCCACACAGGTTCCTTTTACTAAATCGTCTTCAAAGTTAAGGTGGAGGTTTCCGTCTTTATCAACAATAAGTTGTAAAAAATTTAAAACATTTTTTCCGTATAGTTTACTGGCATCACTTGGCATATCGGAAGGCAAAAAGCTATTGCCCACAATACTTACTCCATGGTAATGTACGGTTTCATTATTTTTTGTTTGAGATGTATTACCGCCTGTTGATGCGGCAATGTCAATTATTACAGAACCATTTTTCATAGATGCAAGCATATCATCTGTAATTAAAACGGGTGCTTTTCTTCCCTGTATTTGAGCAGTGGTAATTACAATATCGGCCTTGGCCACCGACTCTGCAATTTTTGCTTTTTGCCTTTGCATAAATTCTTCCGTTTGTTCTACTGCATAGCCACCGGCTTTGCTGGCATCGGCGGCACCTTCCACTTCTACAAATTTTGCTCCCAGGCTCATCACCTCTTCCTTTACTGCAGGCCTGGTATCAAATACTTCAATAACAGCTCCCAATCTTTTGCCGGTTGCAATGGCTTGCAAACCCGCAACCCCTGCACCCAAAATCAGCATTTTTGCAGGTGCAATACTGCCTGCCGCTGTCATAAACATGGGAAAATATTTTGGATAAATATTGGCTGCCAACAACACCGCTTTATAGCCTGCAATATTTGCCTGGCTACTCAGCACATCCATACTTTGTGCACGGGTTGTACGTGGAAGCATATCTATACTAAAAACAGTTTTACCTTTTGCTGCCCAGTTTTTTATTAAATCTGAATTAAACAATGCCTGGAAAAAACCCAATAACACCTGCGCCTTGCAAGCGGCAATATCAGCATCGCAAATTGGATTAATGGAGAGAATGATATCGGCAGTTTGCAACACTTCTGCCCTTGACTTCACAGATGCTCCTGCATCCGAATATTTATCATCGTGTACAAAGGATAAAACACCCGCACCAGATTCTATTGAAAGGCTGCAATTCCATTTTTTTAAAATAGCAATATGTTCTGGTAAAAGCGAAACACGGGTTTCAGGAGCCGGTTCTTTTAGTACACCAATTATCATATCCTAAGATAGGAATAAAAATGAAATGAGTTAAGAAGATTTTATTTTTAAACACAAATGAACAAATTATGTTTATCATTTATTATTAATCGTTTTCTACTTCCAAACTTCCTCTTACAACCTTAAACTAAAACCTGTAGGGTTTTGCTTCCCGCATTTTCCCCGCTGCAAACCCAAGGGGTTTCTCATTTCCAACTTTCAACTCTCAACTAATTAAAATCTTAAAGAAAAATGTTGCTTTACTTTAAAATCTTTTCTTAAAAAAACAATTCCAATAAAAAAAAGGTCAATACTAAGCGTAACCGAATTATGTTGTTTAATTATTTCCCAGGCTTCCTCCATTTGAGCACTCCAGTGAATATCATCAAAAATTAAAATGGTTTCATTGTGTGCCTTTTTTAACAACTGTTCAAAATACTCCAGCGTAGGTTGCTTTTTATGATTGCCATCTACAAAAGCAAAATCAACTGCAGGCAAACCTTGCAGTAAGGTTGAAAATGTATTTTTAAAATCTCCTTCCAATAATTGAATATTTTTTAACCCAAGCAGTTGAAAATTATTTTTTGCTATGGCGGCAATTGCAGGCGAGCCTTCCAATGTATAAAGCGTGGCAGTCCGATGGGCACTGGCCAAATAAGCGCTGGTAATACCAAATGAGGTACCTAATTCAACCATTGTTTTGGGTTGATAATACTCAACGATTCTATATAATAATTGTGCAAATTTTTTGTGCTTGAGAGATGATGCTGCTATTTTTTTTACCTGCCTGCTATTGGTTTTTATAACAGATGATCCGGCGCCAAAGTCCTGCACCTCAATAAAACTATTATTCTGCAACAACAATTTTCGAATATCTTCAATGGGTTTGTAGCATTCGGCTTTTTTATTATTGTTCTTAATATACTTTATAAAATGAAACACAAAAGGTGAATGTACCCCATGACCCTTACTGTTGTAAGCTGTGCTATAATAATTCAAATACTTTTGAGCTAATTGAAACGCTGAATACATGAAATGGAATTATCCCTGGATTTTTTTTGTGCATGCAAGATATTTAATAGTACCCTAATTAGTTTGAATTTGATTGAAGGCAAATTAGAAAATGAAAAAAGAATATTTATTTACCCGTTTTCAACATTTCGATTTTTAATATGTTGGAAAAACAAAAAAAACACTTATATTGAATGCCCGATTGGATATGCTTAGCCATAAGTAAGACCATTTTATTACAGATAAAATTATCTTCTTATGACGTACAACCCAGGTTTGTATCATCCATCTTTTGAACATGATGCCTGCGGCATAGGTTTTGTAGCCCATATTCGGGGTAGTAAATCTCATGAACATATTGCTGATGCACTCACCATATTAGAAAATATGGAACACCGTGGTGCCTGTGGTTGCGAAAGCAATACCGGTGATGGCGCTGGAATTATGATTCAAATTCCACATGAATTTTTTGTAAATGAATGCCTGCATTTAGGCATACACTTACCTGCATTTAGTAAGTATGCAGCAGGAATGATTTTTTTTCCGAAAGATGCCGGCCTTAGAGAATCTTGTAGGGAAATTTTTAACCGCACTGCCGAAAAATTGGGGCTCGAAATATTAGGGTATCGAAGAGTGCCGGTGAATATTTTCGACATTGGGCCAACTGCATTAAGCGTAGAGCCCGAAATTGAGCAGGTATTTGTAAGCAGGCCGGATAGTATTAATAATGTGGATGATTTTGAAAGAAAACTTTTTATTCTTCGCAACCATAGTGCCCACATTATAAACAGTACCGTTCGTAAAGATGAAATTGGGTTTTACATTGCTTCTCTTTCTTCCCGCATCATCATTTACAAAGGCCAACTCACCAGTAAGCAGGTTAGAAATTATTTTACCGACCTCAGCAACAAAACAATGTTGAGTGCATTTGGATTGGTTCACTCCCGATTTGCTACCAATACCTTTCCTTCCTGGAAATTGGCTCAGCCATTTAGGTACATGGCGCATAATGGCGAAATAAATACTTTGCAGGGAAACCTCAATTGGCTTCGTACCAGCGAAAAAGGATTTACCTCCCCTTACTTTACTGCAGAAGAAATGGATATGCTATTGCCCATTGTTTCGGAAGGACAAAGCGATTCTGCCTGCTTAGATAATATGATTGAATTACTCACCCTCACCGGTCGTTCTTTACCGCATGTAATGATGATGTTGATTCCTGAAGCATGGGATGGTGATGAACAAATGAATACAGCAAAAAAAGCTTTTTACGAATATCATTCTTCCATTATGGAACCATGGGATGGGCCCGCTTCCATTTCGTTTACCGATGGAAATATTATTGGCGCTACACTCGACAGAAACGGATTGCGACCGTCAAGATATTGGATTACCTCCGACGACAGAGTAATTATGGGCTCCGAAGCAGGTGTGTTACCGGTAGATCCTTCCATTATTATTAAAAAAGGAAGACTGCACCCCGGCAAAATGTTTTTAGTAGATATGCAAAAGGGCTGCATCATAAGTGATGAAGAATTAAAAGCCGAAATATGCTCACAAAAACCTTACGGCGATTGGCTCAACAAATATAAAATTAGATTAGAAGAACTACCTGCACCAAGGGTTCAGTTTACTGCATTGGAGCAAGAGCAGGTTTTAAAATACCAAAAAGCATTTGGATATACTTCCGAAGATATTGACCAAATAATTATGCCCATGGCATTGGATGCCAAAGAGCCAATTGGTTCAATGGGAACAGATATTCCTTTAGCTGTTTTAAGTGACCATGCCCAACATCTAAGTCATTATTTTAAACAATTGTTTGCGCAGGTTACCAATCCTCCTATTGACCCCATCAGGGAGAAATTGGTTATGTCGTTGGCAACTTTTGTTGGCAACAATGGTAATTTATTAATTGAAGATCCGCTCACCTGTCACAGTGTTGCATTAAAGCATCCAATTTTAACCAATCATGAATTGGAAAAAATCAGAAGCATTGATACCGGTTTATTTCAAAGCAAAACCATTCAATGTTATTTTAGGGCCGATGGCAAACCTGGTTCATTAAAAGCTGCACTGGACCGTATTTGCCGCTATGCTGCAGACTCAGTGGAAGATGGTTTTAAAGTGTTGGTTCTACAAGATAGAGCCATTGACAGTAACCATGCTGCGGTACCTTCTTTACTGGCTACTTCGGCTGTTCACCACCATCTTATAAAAAAAGGAATGAGAGGTAATGTGGGCATTATTGTAGAAGCCGGGGATGTATGGGAGGTTCATCACTTTGCCTGCCTGGCTTCATTTGGCGCCACCGCCATCAATCCATATATGGCATTTTCTACCATCGATATTTTACAACAAAACAAAAAGTTTGATGATGGCTTTTCCATGGAACAGTTGCAAAAAAACTATGTCAAAGCAGTAAACGAAGGATTGCTCAAAGTGTTTTCAAAAATGGGCATCTCTACCTTACAAGCCTACCAGGGTGCTCAAATTTTTGAAATTTTAGGAATCAATCAGGATGTGGTTGAAAAATATTTTACCGGTGCTGTTTCTCGCATTGGAGGTATGGGCCTCGATGAAATAGCCAATGAAGCACTTACCAAACATTATTATGCATTTAGTAAAAAAGATGCTATCAATAACCGGTTGCCTGTAGGTGGTGTTTATCAATGGAAACAAAAAGGCGAATACCATTTATTTAATCCGCAAACCATTCATTTATTGCAGCAGGCAACTCAAACAAACCACCTGCCTACCTTTAAAAAATATTCAAAGTTGGTAAACGAGCAAACCCAAAAAGCAGCTACGCTGCGTGGTTTGTTTGAGTTTAAAAATACAAGACCATCTATTTCTATTGAAGAAGTGGAGCCTGCCGAAAATATTTATCGTCGTTTTGCTACGGGTGCTATGAGCTTTGGTTCTATATCATGGGAAGCACATACAACATTAGCCATTGCTATGAACCGATTGGGCGGAAAAAGCAATACCGGCGAAGGCGGCGAAGATGAAAAACGCTATGAGCGTTTACCCAATGGCGATAGTATGCGTAGCTCAATAAAACAAGTTGCTTCTGCAAGGTTTGGGGTTACCAGTTTATATTTAACCGAAGCCGATGAACTGCAAATAAAAATGGCACAGGGTGCAAAGCCCGGCGAAGGTGGGCAATTACCCGGCCATAAGGTAGATGACTGGATTGGTAGAGTTCGCCACTCCACTCCGGGAGTAGGTTTAATTTCTCCACCACCGCATCACGACATTTATTCCATTGAAGATTTAGCCCAATTAATTTTTGATTTAAAGAATGCCAACAGGGCTGCAAGAATAAGTGTGAAGTTGGTGAGCAAAGCAGGCGTAGGAACTATTGCTGCAGGTGTTACTAAAGCAAAAGCCGATGTGGTTTTAATTGCCGGTTACGATGGTGGTACAGGCGCTTCGCCGCTTAGTTCCATTCGGCATGCAGGTTTGCCCTGGGAACTGGGTTTAGCAGAAGCGCAGCAAACCCTTGTAAAAAACAAATTGCGTAGCAGAGTAGTATTACAAGCCGATGGCCAAATGAAAACAGCAAGAGATATTGCCATTGCAACCCTGCTGGGTGCAGAAGAATGGGGAATTGCAACTGCTGCGCTCATTGTAGAAGGATGCATAATGATGCGTAAATGCCACTTGAATACCTGCCCGGTAGGCGTTGCAACACAAGACCCTGAATTAAGAAAAAGATTTACCGGCAACCCCGACCATGTGGTAAATTTCTTTAAAATGATTACCGAAGACTTACGTGAAATAATGGCTGAGCTTGGCTTTAAAACTATTGACGAAATGGTAGGCCAATCGGAATGCCTGCAGGTAAGAGAAGGAATAACAAATTGGAAATATAAAAATCTCCAACTCTCTGCCATACTTTACAAAACCCCCGAAAGCAATGAAACCGGATTGTTCAATAGCGAAGTGCAAGACCATCTATTGAATGAACTGCTCGATTGGAAATTATTACAAGCTGCCGAGCCTGCATTAAAACATGGCCAAAAAGTAAAAGCTGCTTTCCCCATTTTTAATACCGATAGAACTACCGGTACTATTCTTTCAAATGAAATTACAAAGCTTTACCGGGCAGCAGGTTTACCCGAAGGCAGCATTCATTTTAAATTTACCGGAACTGCCGGGCAAAGCTTTGGCGCTTTTAATACTAATGGCGTTACACTTGAATTAGAAGGCGACGCAAACGATTATTTCGGCAAAGGTTTAAGTGGAGCACAGTTGATTGTATATCCATCCCAACAGGCAAAATTTTCAGCAGAAGAAAATATTATAATAGGCAATGTGGCTTTATACGGAGCCACTTCGGGTGAAGCATTCATTAGAGGCAAGGCCGGTGAACGATTTGCCGTAAGAAATTCGGGAGCCAATGTGGTAGTAGAATCGGTAGGCGACCATGGCTGCGAATACATGACCGGAGGCCATGTGCTGATACTGGGCGAAACCGGAAGAAATTTTGCAGCAGGTATGAGCGGTGGTATTGCTTATATTTTCGACATTAAAGGAAATTTTCATTCATGCTGCAATACCGAAATGGTTGATTTGGATAGTTGTAACGAAACTGACAAAGCACTCATACAAACGATGCTTAAAAAGCATGTAAGCTACACCGGTAGCAGTGCAGGAAATTTTATCTTAAACGATATAGAAAATCAATTGCAACATTTTGTAAAAGTATTTCCAAAAGATTATAAAAAGGTTTTACAGCGCAAGGCAGTATTAACCGGAAACAATAATTTGTAAAAAAGAATTATTCTTTTAACATTAAAAAAGAAGACAATGGGCAAACCAACAGGCTTTTTAGAATTTTCAAGAGAAGCACCACAAAAATCACCGGTGCAGGAAAGGTTACAGCATTACAAAGAATTTGTACAACCCTATACAGATACCCAACTTAATCAACAAGCAGCCCGCTGTATGAACTGCGGCGTTCCTTTTTGCCACAGCGGTTGCCCCCTGGGAAATATTATTCCTGAGTTTAACGACGCCGTGTATAACAACGATTGGGAAGAAGCCTATAACATTTTAAGTTCTACCAATAATTTCCCTGAGTTTACCGGCCGCATTTGTCCTGCTCCCTGCGAAAGTGCCTGCGTGCTGGGCATTAACCAACCACCGGTGAGTATTGAAGAAATAGAAAAGCATATTATTGAAAAAGCATTTGCACATGGATTTATAAAACCACGCATACCCTTAGTGAGAAGTGGAAAAAAAGTAGCAGTAATAGGTAGCGGCCCATCGGGACTTGCTGCAGCGGCACAATTGAACTATGCAGGCCATTTGGTAACCGTTTTTGAAAGAGATGATGCACCGGGCGGATTACTACGATATGGCATACCCGATTTTAAATTAGACAAATGGGTGGTAGATCGCAGAATAAAATTATTGGAAGATGAAGGCATCACTTTTAAATGCCATGCTAATGTAGGCGTAAATGTACATATCAATGATATTCTTAGAGAGTACAATGCCGTGCTATTAGCAGGCGGTAGCACTATTCCCCGCAACTTAGCCATCAAAGGCCGAGAACTTAAAGGAGTGCATTTTGCCATGGATTTTTTAAAACAGAATAATAAAAGAGTTGCTGGTAAGAATGCCTTTTCAAGTAGCGAAATTGAAAGCAATATTTTAAAGGAAGAAGTATTAGCTACCGGGAAAAATGTATTGGTTATTGGCGGTGGCGATACCGGCAGCGATTGTGTTGGCACCAGCAACCGTCATGGCGCAAAAACGGTAACACAGTTTGAGTTAATGCCTCAGCCACCAACACAAAGAAATGAATATATGCCCTGGCCATCGTACCCCATGTTATTGAAAAACACCACATCGCATGAAGAAGGTGCCAACAGGCACTGGGCCGTTGCTACCAAAGAATTTTTAGGAGATGAAAACGGACATTTAAAAGCGGTTAAGCTGGTTGACCTGGAATGGAAAATTGTAGATGGTCGCCCGGCACAATTTATAGAAGTGGAAGGCAGTGAAAGAGAAATTCCCTGCGAACTGGCTTTGCTGGCAATGGGGTTTGTGCATCCTCAGCAGGAAGGTTTTATTAATAGCCTCGGTATTGAATTAGATGAACGAGGAAATGTAAAAGCATCTGAAAACAATTATAAAACCAATATTGCCAAAGTATTTGCCGCAGGCGACATGCGTCGTGGGCAAAGCTTAGTAGTGTGGGCCATTAGTGAAGGGCGTGAATGTGCCAGGCAGGTAGATTTGTTTTTGAACAATGGCAAATCAAGCCTGGAATCGAAAAACAGTAGTTATTACGGGATTGGGTAAACGATTTTTTTATAAGGATTGTTTAGGTACAATAGAAACTAAATACTATTTATTTTTCACCCATTTTTCAAAGCTATAATCAAAAGCATGTTTTTCGTCTTTTGAAAAATCATCCCTTTGTACCAGATCCCATTCGGCTGTGTTGATTGCAGGGAAAAAAGTATCACCATCAATGCTGGTATGCACCCTTGTGAGGTAGATAGTATTTGCAAACGGCATGGCTTGCTTATAAATTTCGCCACCGCCAATTATGAATATTTCTTTGAAATTTTCTTTGGCAGCCAGTTCTATGGCCTCTTGTAAACCTTCGGCAGTTTTTACGGCATCAAAACGCCAGCTTTTGTTTTTGGTAACTACAATGTTTAATCTGCCAGGCAAAGGTTTATTTACACTTTCAAATGTTTTACGACCCATTATTACCACCGATGCCCAGGTAGTATTTTTAAAAAATTTTAAATCGTTTGGCAAGTGCCAAAGCAATTGATTGTTTTTGCCGATGGCATTATTTTCTGCGGCAGCCACTACCAATGAAATGCTATACTCCTTCATTTGCCAAAAATAGGAATTATAGCAATGTTAGTTTTTCATTATTTTAAATTCAACTCTACGGTTTAGTTGTCTTCCTTCGGGGTTATCGCTTCCATCTGTGTTATTATTGGGAGCCACAGGTACGGTTTCGCCATAGCCTTTAAAGCTTACTCTTGATGCCGGAATTTTTCCGATGTTGATAATATAATCCATACAACTTTTTGCCCGGTTGTGGCTAAGGGTTTGGTTATAATCATCGCTGCCCTTGCTATCGGTATGTGCCCCCAACTCAATTTCTACATTTGGGTATTCATTCAGGAACATTATTACCCTGTTCAATTCTGTAGCCGACTCTGGCCTCAGATCATATTTATCGAAGTCGAAAAATACATTGTTGAGGCGAAACACCTGCCCAATTTCAATGGGTGCCAGGTAAAGGTCTTTATGAATAACAGTATGCCCTTTCTTTATGAGAGAATCGAGATTTAAGTTTTCAGAAATGGCAAAAAACTTATCGGCCGATGCACGAATGAGATAGTTTTTATCGAATGGCAACACTATTTTAAAAGAGCCATCTTCGGGGCTGGATGAGCCTCTGCCTGCTTCTGTACCATCGGGTAAAATTTCATACACTAAATCGGCACTCATGGGTTGCCTTGTTTTTTCGTTGTACACATTGCCGCTTACAATTACTACGGGGTCGGGTTTTTCTCTTTCTAATAATTTTACTCTTACTATATCGCTGGCACCAAAAGCACCATCGCTACTGGTAAGGTAGGCATACTCGCCCCCTGCATCCAAAGTAAAAAATGCCTCGTCGTTTTCGGTATTGATGGGCTTGTTTAAATTAACGGGTTCGCTCCATTTTGTCCAGCTATCGTCTAATCGTTTGCTCATCCAAATATCGTTCATGCCCAATCCGCCGGGCCGGTCGCTACTAAAATATAGCGTAACCCCATCGGCGGCAATAAAGGGACTCATCTCATTAAAATCGGGTAGGTTAATTTTTTTTCCGAGGCTTTTGGGTGCTGTCCAAATATCGCCGCCTTCTAAAAATGAAACATAAATATCGTTGTTGTAACTATTTTTTTTATCGCTCATGTACAAAAGAAGTGTTTTACCATCCTGCCCCATGCTTGCACCAAATTGTTGGGTAAATGCAAACTTTTCAAATTTGCGAATGCGTAGCATTTGCGGTGGGCTCCATTCGCCATTTTTTTGAAGCCTGGTAATGCTTACACCCATGCCATAATATTGCCCCTCCATGTATGCGCCTTTTATGAGCATGGTATTTAAATCGGGAGAAATCCAAAACACTGCATTGTATTGAGAAGCATTTACGGCGCCATTTAAATGTTCGGCCGGACTCCAGCTACCATCTTCTTCCCTTATACTGTACCAAATATCCTGAGCATTGCGAACAGTGGCAATATGCTCATTTGCCGGATGACCCATGCGAATAAAAAAAAGTAGATTCCCGTCTGCAGAAATGGTTGGCCTTAATTCTGCGTATTCAGAATTAATTCTTTGACCAAGATTCTCCACCTTTACAATCGTATTTTCAGTAATGATGTTTTCTTTTTGTTCAATCAACTTCCCGGTTGTGTCAATCAAGGGCTGGGTATAGCTCACTAAAAAACAACACAAAAACAAAAAAATGAGGTAACACTTCTTCATACATTAGAATTGGGTTACCACAACAACGAATTTTTAGATAAAATAGTGCCCTTTTAAAATAAATTATCAGCAGTAAGCTCTTGCTGTACAAAACCAATACTGTGCTCGTTTTGCTGCAGGCCGAAAACAGTAAAAAAAGTGAGGAACAAAGTTTTGCGGGTACCGGTTGCCTGCACAAACATTTCCATTGTATTACGCAATTGGTTAGCATAGGCTTTGGTAATCACAAAGGGTTTATCGTAAAATTTAGCTTCGCAAATATTTATAACATTATCCTGCCGGTTTATTAACATGTCTATTTGCATACCGGAAGCTCCATTTTTTGCTTTTAACATAAAGGCTGCTATTTCTGTATGTACGGAGCCAATACCTAAGCCCTGTTTAATTTTATCGGCATGTTTCATACAAATGTTTTCAAAAGCATAGCCACTCCAGCTTTTATAAGTTGATGTGGCAGCCCATTGTTGCCAGTTGATATTTTTTTTGCCTTTGATAAATTTTAAGTAAAACAAAGAATATTCATCTGTTAACCGGTAAATGGTATCTTTTTTTAATTTCCCAAACGGTAATTGGCTGCTTATAAAATCCGATTGTTCCAAGTCGTTTAACAATTGTGTAAAAGTGCCGCCGTCGTTAAATTTAGTGGCACTTAATATTTGTGCTCTTGTAAGCCCAATTTGCTTTGCTGCCAATACCTGAATAATTTGAATATGCTGCTTTGCATTTATAAACAAAGCCTTGTATAAATTATCAAATTCGTTCACCAATAAGCCATTTTTATCAAAGCATATTCTATGGATATTTTGGGCGGCACTTTGGCCTTTTTTAATTTCTTTTAAATAATGTGGTATGCCGCCCAAAGCCATATACAACTGTATAATTTGATACCGGGAGAGTTTGATGCTGTTGTATTGAAGAAAGGCTTCTGTTTCGGTAAGTGTAAATGGCTTTAGATGAATGCGCTTAGTTACCCTATTGTGCAAACCGCCACGGCTATTGATTATTTTACTCGTCATCCACGAGGATGCCGAGCCACAAATAACAACGAGTATATTTTTTTTAACGGCCCAACTATTCCAAAACCAATCAAAGGCAGCTAAAAAACCTGAGCGCCTGGTATCTAACCAGGGCAGTTCATCGAAAAACAACACCGGCTTTGCTTTGGTTTTAGCCTTGCTCAACTGTATGCTCAATTGTTCAAAGGCCGATAACCAGTTATTGGGTGGTGCCTTCTTTTTACCTTTTGCGGGAAACCATTTTTCAAAAGCAATTTGAAAATTTTGCAATTGTTGTGTATTAGTAGCGTTGAGCATGCCACTCATTTCAAAAGCCATATTGGCTGCAAAAAAGTTGCGTATTAAATAGGTTTTACCAACCCGCCTGCGGCCTGTAACCGCCAGCATATCTGAGCGGTTCGATTGCAGCATATCGGCCAGAAGCGCCTGCTCTTCTACACGGCCAATAATCACTTTTGAAAACTCTTGCATAATTTATATTCAGCGGAATGTGGTAAAAAAATGAATATTCCGCTGGATATAAAAATACATCAATTATAAATGCAATGCACAAATTGCAAAAAATAGATAAAGATAGCCAGCGGAATGTAGTAAAAAAATGGAGATTCCGCTGGATATAAAAAAAAGGAAAAATGAAAAACTATTGCCTTTGGCTACCAACTAAACCGCTACCGGTGCTTTAATACCCGGATGGCATTGATAATTTTGCAATTCAAAATCTTCAAACTTAAATTCAAAAATATCTTTTACAACAGGGTTAATTTTCATTTGAGGCAAAGGGAATGGGCTGCGGCTCAATTGCAGTTGTGCCTGCTCAAAATGATTGTTGTATAAATGCACATCGCCAAAGCTGTGTACAAAATCGCCCAAATCCATGTCAACTACCTGGGCAACCATCATAGTAAACAAAGCATAAGAAGCAATATTAAACGGAACGCCTAAAAATACATCGGCGCTTCGCTGGTACAACTGGCAACTTAATTTTCGGCGGCCATTGTCTCCGGGTGCCGAAGTATAAAACTGAAACAAACAATGGCAGGGCATTAATTTCATTTGAGGCAGGTCGGCCACATTCCAGGCGCTTATAATCATGCGCCGGCTATCGGGGTTGGTTTTTAAAGTATGTATCAATTCTTTCACCTGGTCTACTTCTACACCACCGGCTCCCTGCCAGCTACGCCATTGCTTGCCATACACCGGGCCAAGGTTGCCGTTTGCATCGGCCCATTCGTCCCAAATGCTTACATTATTTTCTTTGAGAAAGGCAATATTAGTTTGGCCTTTTAAAAACCAAAGCAACTCATAAATTATACTTTTTAAATGTGTTTTTTTGGTGGTTACCAACGGGAAACCTTCTGCAAGGTTAAAGCGCAATTGCCCGCCAAATACGCTGCGGGTGCCGGTGCCGGTGCGGTCGCTTTTATCTTCGCCGGTTTCTAAAATGTGCTTTACAAGATTTAAGTATTGCTGCATGGCTGCAATTTAAAGCAAAGGAATTTTTAAGCACAAAAAGTTATGCCCATTGGGGAAAAGCAAAATATTCAGTTGATAATAAATAAATATATGGTTTAGTATCTTCAAAACTGCCCACCGGCTGCCGGATAGCAACGGATACCCCGGTGAAGCTTTGTGTGGCGGCATTGTGCCGGAGTAGCAGTGAATAGCCGGAACTAAGGTTGATGAATGATTAAATGTTCACAGCCCATACTCAAAAATTTTTACTCAAAATATAGATGAAAAAAAGGGCAGCCTCAAAAAGGCCACCCGTGGATTATCATCCGTATGAAGAAGACTTTATTTTGATTTTATAAAACGAAGCGTAAACGGTTGATGATTGATATTGCATTGTAGTGTGTACATTCCTGCTGCAAGCCTGCTTACATCTATGGCATTGGCAATGCCGGGTTTTAGCTGTGTTTGCAAAACCACCTGCCCATTGGCATTTATAATGGTTGCATTAATAGAAGCAGGGGAAACCATGATTGGAATTTTTACAAACAACTGCTCAGACGTTGGGTTAGGATAAACAGCAAGTTGTAAATCGCCCTCATTTTTTAGCAACACAATATTGCTATATGTTATGCTGCCATCGGTATCAACAATTTTTAGCCTGTAAAAATTATTTCCCTGCCAGGGCTGGCTTACGGTAAACCTGTAAAATGCGCCTGCAGATGCGCTGCCGGCCGGGTTACTGATTCCAATGGTTTCAAAACTACTGCCATTGGCTGAGCGTTGAACTTCGAAATGTTTGGTATTTATTTCTTCGGCAGTAACCCATTTAACCAAGTGTGTTTTACCATCTTGTTCTGCTGTGAACGACAATAATTTTACAGGCAATGGCCCCATGGGAAAAATTACTGCATGCCAACCATCACCGGCACCTCCCCTAAAAATATTGTTAGGTGTAGATGTGTTAACGGCATTAGAAAAACCATCGCCTACGCTGCCTAAGAAGATGCTATTGCTTACCGCATTGTTTGATTGCTGGGCAAAACCATCGCCGGAACCACCAAAAAATAAATTGTTGGCGGTTACATTGTTTGTAGCTATAGCGGCACCGTCGCCTATGCCACCTATAAAAATAGTGTTAGCCGACACCGAATAGCTGAGCCCCGTAGCACCATCGCCGCCACCACCAAAAAATATGGCATTGTTGGGAGGCTGTGCTTTGATGCTTATAGCAACAAGGCTATAAAGTAAAAACAGCAAATATTTTTTCATGTGTTTTTTTATTTTTTTTATTTGTCACAACTTGTCCCGCCAAGGCGTGGATGCCTGCCTGTCGGCAGACAGGGAATTCGCCTATTAACACTTTGATTGTTATCAATTTTGTTATGGCTCATTTCATATTTAAATTTTACAGGACGAATAAAAGTTGACCTGGAATTTTATGCCTGCATTCATCCATTAGTTGGCTGTTCTTACACCTCTGCCACCTAAGTATCCGTAAGCAGAAGTTAACCACATTGGCGTGTAAACCCTGTCGCTCATTTGCAATTGAGGACTATTGTCGGCAAACCCTCCACCTCTTTGTATCATACTTGAATTGTTTGTATTAGATGGCCAGTCTGTAACATTTGCTTCACTGTTGGCATCTAAAATGCCATCGCCATGCAAGCCGGTAAACATTCTTCCGGCTGTGCCGGCATACACTACAGGCTCCTGTACATTACCGCTCAATTCCATAACACCATAAAAACTGCCACCACTTTGGGTACGGTTTGAGGTTGCAGTTGCCAAAGCGCCGCAACGCATGGGAACGCCTTGTCCACCGGCCAAATTTGCGTTGCCTGCTGTCCAGGTTTCGGTGCTGGTACCAATATTTTGGCCAGAAGAAATAACGCTAATGGTAGTATTGCCCCAGGCGTATTCNNCTGCTCGTTCGGGTTGTGTTACAGTCATAGCAGGAACCGAACCGGTAGCACCAATGCTATTGCGGGTGTTGGCACTTGCCTGGTCGAGCGTATTTAAAAAGTCAACGTATTGTTGTTTGCTAAATTCGTATTTTAAAATCCAAAAAGCATTATAGCCTTTTGGGAAAGCAGCGGGTATGGTTCCTGAATTATCGAAATTACCATCTGCATATAATTCTCCGGCCGCCGTACCACAGTTAATGGCATTTTCACTTGTAATAGGGAACCATGTATCTACCGCACCATCTCTAAACTTATAAGTTTCTGCCGAAGCATTGCCCAGGTTGAATGGGCTTTGTGGAATATATACCATTTCCACAGCATATACTTTTACTTCTACATTTTCATTATCCAACACTCCATCTGCGCCATAGTTCCAGCGAATAGCTGCATTGGCATAGTTTACATCGCCGGTGCCATTGGCGTTTCTATACACAAAAACACCCTTACCATCGCTGGAAGGTTGTACAGTACTGCCGGCTGGTGCAGTTTGTCCGCTGGCATTTATGGTTGCGTGCAACCATACCGAAGTACTTTGCTTACGGTATTTTACAAATACCCAGCAGCCATCGTAGTTTGACTCGTTGGTGTTGGTGCGCCAACTGTTTTTCCAGTTGATAGAAAACTGCACATTGGTATAATGTGTGTTTAATGGGCCTGAAGTGGTTTGCCCGGTTAAGGATACATTGGTAACCACCACATCGTTGGCCATTGCAAAAAGGTTAATGCAAAACAGGCCGATAAATAAAAGGGTAATTCTTTTCATAACGAAGATAATTTTATAGCACAAATTTATCTTCGCAAAAAAAGCTAGCTATACCGTCTGCAGGGTATATTTATAAAACATTGCGTTGAAGAATATTGTTTTCGTAAGCCCATTTAACCAGCGTTAGAGCATTGCCTGTACCGGTTTTTCGCATAATATTTTTTCGGTGGGTTTCTACCGTTAGTAAGGATATATTTAGCGTAGCAGCAATTTCTTTACTGGAATAATCTTTTTCTATTAATTCAATCAACTGCTTTTCCCGGTTGGTAATTTTTACGGTTGAAAGTTGTTTTCTTTTTTCACTTAGTTTTTCTAATTCAGCAATAATAATATCGGGGAAATATATTCCGCCGTTATATACTTTTTGAATGGCAGTAGCCAGTTCGTCGGCATTGGTTTGTTTTAAAAGATAGCCGGCAATATCGGCGCCTTCAATCATATCGCTCACCGTTTGGGCCTGGCCACTCATGCTGAGTGCTATTATTTTAATATGAGGGTAAGTAGTTTTTACTTTATTGGCCAGTTCGCTACCATTCATTACGGGCATCATTACATCGGTTAATAAAATATCCACGTTCATGTTTGCCAATTCCTCCATCATTTCCGTAGCGCTATTGGAAGTAACAACTACCTGCAAACGATCGTTTTTGTTAAGCAGGGCTACCAGGCCATCAATTATTATTTGATGATCGTCCACTATGGCAATTTTAATCTTTTGCATGTTTTTCATTTGCCGGTATAAAAATAGTAACCACAGTTCCATTGCCGGGGCTACTGTCCCACTCTACTTTTCCATTTAAAAATTCTACCCTGGTTTTAATATTCTGTAAACCTAATCCGGCTTGTTGATTTTCTTTAAAAATTTTTTGAACATCAAATCCATTGCCATTATCTTCCAAAAGGACTGAAGTACCTTCCTGGTTATGATGCAGCGATATATCCAGTTCGGTTGCCTGCGCATGTTTAATAGTATTGTTTACGCACTCTTGAATTACCCTGTAGAGGATAGACTCTGTAATTTCATTCAAAGGCTTGTCTAATCCTTCGTGGTGAAGATTTATTGCAATAATTTTTCTGTCAATTTGTTTGGTAAAATCTTTTAAAGCTCCCTGTAAACCTTTGTTCATTAATGCGCCGGGCATCATGCTATGACTTACTTCTCGTACTTCTTTACAACCTTCGCCAACCATTGCTATGGCTTTTGATAAAGATTGTTGTTGCTGAGGTTGCAAAGTAGCCATTTCTGGTTCTAATGCCTGCAGGTTCATCCATGCAGCCAGCATTACCTGGCCCACACCATCGTGTAGTTCTGCCGCTATGCGCCTTCGTTCCTGATCTTCTACCTGTAATATTTCGAGTGTGGCTTTTTCTCTTTGCCGAAGAATGGCTTCCTGCAACTCTTTTTCTTTTTTAATTTTATATCTGCGGTAAAGTAACCAGCCCGATAAAATGAGCGAAGCCAGTAAAACAACACCACCGGTAAGCATTAGTTTTTGACGAGATAATTTTACCTGCTGTAATGCGATGGTTTGTTCTTTTTTTTCTGTTTCATACAACTCTCTTAATTCGGCTATTTTGTTTTCTGATTTTTCGTTAATAATCCTGTCTTTTATATTGGCTGCAGAATCTTTAGCAGCATTGGCTTTTATAAAATTTTTTTGGTTGGAATATAGCTGCCCCAATGCTTTCCATGCATGTAGCTTTAGCTGATTTTCTTTAATACTGTCTGACAGATGAATTGCTTTTAAAAAAAAGTTTTCGGCCTCGGGTAGTTGATGTTGTTTTAACGATAGCTGGCCAAGGGTTAAATAATTATCAACCATATAATGCAATATGCCCGATGCGGAATCTAATTGAATGCATTGCAAAAAATAATACCGTGCACTATCGGGCCGGTTGCTATACATATAACAGTTGCCAAGGTTATTGTAAAAAGATGATATTAGTTTTGACGAACCCATTTTTTCAGCTTGTTCAATACCCATTCTGTCAATGGTAATGGCGCTATCAAACTGGTTGTTCATGCCATAAATATTTGCCAGGGTTTGCGCCGCATTTAAATACGAATGCATATCATTGGCTTTTTTAGTGATTTCCATTGCCTGCACAATGTATTTTTTTGCAGCCGGCACATCATTTTTTACCTGGTACACTTCTCCAATATTTGCCAACACACCACCCATGCCTTTTACATTGTTTGCTTTTTCAAAGAGCTTTAGCGCTTTAAAAAAATGTGTTAATGCATTGGCGTAATCCGATTTTTTTAAGTAATAAACGCCCACACCATTGTATGCCCTTGCCTTTAAGCTATCGGCCCGGGAGTTTTCCAAAAGCTCAATGGCATGTTGGTAATGTTTTAATGATAGTTCGGGCTTATTACCGGAATGCACCCTGCCTTTACCAATTAATGCCATGGCTTTATAAACATTGGGCAAATGTTGAGCAGCAGAATCAATAAGGTTGGCATAAAGTAAAACGGTGTCGCCATCTGCAGGTGTATAAGTGGTTAATAGCTGGTACCACTCATTTATCTGTTGGATGTCTTTATTTTCGGAAGACTTATTTCGGTTACAGGAAATAGTTATGGATATCAATAATGCAATTGATAACAATAAGTATTTGTTTGAAGTAATTGGTTTGCCGGATAGCAATGTCATACTATTTAGTCCTTTCAACATTATTAGGTGGCTGTAATATAAATAGATTTCATAATCACCAATACTAAACAAACAAAATACTCTCTAAAGGGTATTACAAGTTGAAACCAATTCTAATAAAATGAGTATTCGGGTTTTAATTAAATAACAAAAAAATGTTCTACCATTTTCCTTCAAAAAAAATCAGATTACCCTGCTCAAGTATATTTACCTTCGAAAAATGAAGATTACCTTTTTCTCTGCAAAAAAATACGATATCGACAGTTTTACAAAAGCAAATCTGCAATACAACTTTGAACTGGAGTTTTTTGAAACCCACCTTGGGCCTCATAGTATAGAGATGTTACAAAATGCCGATGCCATTTGTGTTTTTGTAAACGATAAACTCAATCGGCAGGTACTGGAAGGTCTTTCAAAAAAAAACATTAAATATGTGGCGCTTAGATGCGCCGGTTTTAATAATGTAGATTTAGATGCGGCAAGGGAATTAGGCATAAATGTTTGCAGGGTACCGGCCTACTCCCCCGAAGCAGTGGCAGAGCATGCGCTGGCATTAATAATGACGCTTAATCGTAAAACACATAAAGCTTACAACAGAGTGAGAGAGCAAAATTTTTCATTGCAGGGATTAATGGGCTTTAACCTAAATGAGAAAACGGTAGGAGTAATTGGAACCGGAAAAATTGGTGCTGCATTTTGTCGTATTATGCTGGGGATGGGTTGCAAAGTATTGGCTTTTGATTTAATGGTAAATAAAGAACTTGAAGCGGCAGGTGTTGAATATTTACCTTTAATAGAACTATTACAGCAAAGCCATATTATATCGTTGCATTGCCCACTCAACGAACAAACCACACAATTAATAAACCATCAAACCCTTTCCCTCACTCAACCCAAAGTAATGATTATAAATACAGGAAGAGGAAAATTAATAGATACCAAAGCTGTAATTGAAGCATTAAAAAATGGCCATGTTGGATACCTGGGAATAGATGTGTACGAGCAGGAAGAAAAACTATTCTTTAAAGATCTTTCTACAGAAATTATTCAAGACGATACCCTACAGCGACTGATGAGTTTCCCAAATGTACTGGTAACGGCACACCAGGCATTTTTTACAGAAGAAGCTTTAAATGAAATTGCTGATATCACCTTACAAAATGTGCAGGCATTGAGTCAACAAAAACCGCAGGCAGTTGCAAAAGCTTTACTGGCTTGAAACCTGTGGAGTACTGCTCAAAAAATTAAAACTTATTACTCTAAGTGAAAGCAACAATAGGTTTGCATTATTATGTTATAATATTGCTAAAGTGAGCTAAGACATATTTAAAGTATTTGATAAATTAGTTATTTAAGATAGCTGCCATAAACTGATAAGCCTGTTTTCATTTCCCTTTATAGAAAATTAAAACCATTGCCATATTGTATCTTTGCCAACATGAGCAAAAAAGGTAAAGTATTGGTGGCAATGAGTGGCGGTATAGATAGTACCGTTGCCAGTTTGATGCTTCATAAAGAAGGATACGAAGTAATAGGAATTACCATGAAAACCTGGGACTATGCTACCAGCGTAGGTACCACAGGTAAGAAAGAAACGGGCTGCTGCAACTTAGATAGTTTCAATGATGCCCGACTGGCAGCCGTACAGCATGGTTTTCCGCATTTCATTTTGGACATACGGGATGAATTTGGCGATTTTGTAATTGAAAATTTTGTAGAAGAATATATTGCCGGGCGTACACCCAACCCTTGTGTAATGTGCAATACGCATATAAAATGGCGGGCACTTTTAAAAAGAGCCGATGCACTTGGTTGCGATTTTATAGCCACCGGCCACTATGCTCAAATTCATCAACACAGCAACGGAAGATTTTTTATTAGCAAAGGTTTAGATGAAAGCAAAGACCAAAGCTATGCGCTTTGGGGCTTACAGCAAGATTTACTAAGCCGTACCATTTTGCCCCTGGGCACATATCATAAAACGGCTATTCGCCAAATGGCGCACGACTTTGGCTACCCCGAGCTTGCTAAAAAAAATGAGAGCTACGAAATTTGCTTTGTCCCCGATAATGATTACCGTGGTTTTCTGAGGCGCAAAGTACCCGGTTTAGATGAACAGGTTGCTGGTGGAAATTTTGTTGACCCATCGGGCAATATTTTGGGCAAACATAAAGGCTATCCGTTTTATACCGTTGGGCAACGCAAAGGATTGGATATTGCCCTGGGCAAACCTGCCTTTGTTACCGAAATTATTCCGGAAACAAATACCGTTGTTTTGGGCGATGAAGAAAATTTAAATAGAACGGAAATGACGGTGAGCGGCCTCAACTGGATGAAATACGAAGCTGTATCCGAAGGCATGGAAGCCGTTACAAAAATTCGTTATAAAGATAAAGGTGCCCTTAGCCAACTCTTTACATACGAAAACGGAATAAAAGTTCGTTTCTACGATGATGTAAAGGGTGTTGCTCCGGGTCAAAGTGCTGTTTTTTATGAGGGTAATGATGTAATTGGCGGTGGCATTATTCAACGCTACCAACCCACCGACTTGTAAGCAGCCTTTTTTCAACAAAAACAATCTATTTCAAATAAGGTAGTATCTTGTTATTATGAAAAATAAAATTTTCTTATCGTGTGCTTTGTTAGCAATAGTATTGCTTAGCTCTTGCAGTAAAGAAAAAGATGAAGTAAAAACTGCTTCTATTGAAGATTATAGCCCCTTTGTAGTTGGTAAATATATAACCTATCAATTAGACTCTACTGTAATGATAAACTTTGGAGCGGCACTTGAAATTCGTAGGCACATAGTAAAATATGTAGTAGATGCTGCTATAACGGATGCCAACAACCGGCCTTCGTACCGTATTATTCGTTATAAACAAAATGCCATTAATGGAACCTGGACAAGCGATGCTACCTTTATGGCCACTCCCACTACCCATGGTCTTGAATTTGTAGAAAACAATATGCGCTACATAAAACTTCGCCTGCCCATTACCAATGGTTATACCTGGAGGGGCAATACGCATATAGATACTTACTCCATTACTTCGGAAGTAAAATACCTGGCCGACTGGGATTACACTTATGATAGTGTGGCGGTAGCAACAAGTGTAGGCACATTTAATTTAGACGATGTAATTAAAGTTGATCAGCGGGATGAAATTATTGGCAACCCTGCCGACCCCAATTCTTATAGTGAAATAAATATTGGTGTAGAAAAATATGCCAAAGGAATTGGTTTAGTCTATCGCAAGTTTTTACACACCGAATACCAACCCCCTGTTCCGGGAAGTGGTGGACATTTTGCAGAAGGTACATACGGTGTTGAATACACTATGATAGATCATAATTAGAGATATGAGTTATGAGTTGTGAGTTTCTTTGAACGCTAGTGCGCTGGTTTTTTAATTCAACTCTTCTTTTTTTGACTTTTTACTTTTAAATTTTTACTTTTTACTTTCTCCTAACTACTTTTGCCTTTATGAAAATTAAAATTCGCAAGGCAGTGAAAGAAGATTGCCCGGCAATGATGGAATTGATAAACGAATTGGCAGTTTTTGAAAAAGCCCCTGAGCAGGTTACCGTTTCCTTTGATCATTTTGTAGAAAGTGGATTTGGCACCAATCCCGTGTGGTGGGCTTTTGTGGCAGAGGTTGACGAAAAAGTAGTAGGTTTTGCTTTATACTATATTCGCTACAGCACCTGGAAAGGACAACGACTTTACTTAGAAGACCTGCTGGTTACCGAAAGCATGAGAGGCCAGGGTATTGGGCATTTGCTTTTTGATCGCCTGATTGAAGAATGCAAACAAAAAAAATTCAGCGGCATGATGTGGCAGGTGTTAAACTGGAACGAACCCGCCATTAACTTCTACAAAAAATACAATGCCAATTTAGATAACCAATGGACAAATGGCAGCCTGAATTTTTAAAGCTGGTATTCAGGATTAGCGTATTTACATATCCAATTCTACATAAATAAAAAATATAATTTAAGCTTTCCGAAAATGGGAGGCTTTTTGTTTTGTAGCCGGGTCTTTAACATGAGAGTTTTCGTACTTTTGCGGCGGTTGAATTAATTGAAAATTTATAATGTATAATTGGAAATGTGCAGTGTATAATTTTGAACTACTGTTATTAAATCCATCGTAATAACTATGGGCTAATAAACTATGGTCAATGTACTAATCACCTAATCAACTAATCAACCAACCATGGTCTATGGACTAAAAAAACAACCAACTAATTAACCAACCAACTATGTCAGAAAAAATTACGATGGGTGCCAATGGCAAATTAAATGTTCCCAACAATCCAATAATACCCTTTATAGAAGGCGATGGAATTGGCCCGGAAATATGGGTTGTTGCCGAAAAAGTATTTAACGCTGCAATTGAAAAAGCCTATGCCGGAGAAAGAAAAATTGAGTGGAAAGAAATGCTGGCGGGAGAAAAAGCTTTTAATAAAACCGGCGAATGGCTTCCGGCAGAAACATTGCAAATTGCTAAAGAATTTATTGTATCTATAAAAGGACCTTTAACCACTCCAATTGGAGGTGGTATTCGTTCTTTAAATGTGGCTATGCGTCAAGACCTTGATTTGTACGCCTGCGTTCGACCTGTAAAATGGTTTAAGGGTGTTCCTTCGCCGGTAATGCATCCCGAGCAAGTAGATATGGTAATCTTCCGTGAAAATACCGAAGACATTTATGCAGGCATTGAATGGAAGGCCGGCACTCCGGAGGCTCAAAAGTTTGAAAAATTTTTGATAGAAGAAATGGGCGTAAAAAATGTTCGTTTCCCCGGCGATAGCAGCTATGGCGTAAAACCCGTAAGCAACGAAGGTTCTAAAAGATTGGTGCGTGCAGCTATTGAATACGCTTTGGAAAACAACCTGCCAAGTGTAAGCCTTGTACACAAAGGGAACATCATGAAATTCACCGAAGGTGGTTTTAAAAACTGGGGTTATGAAGTAGCCCGCAAAGAATTTGCCGATAAAACTTTTACCTGGGACGAATGGGATGAACTTAAAAAAGAACATGGCGAAGCACATGCCAACGAAGTACAACGCAAAGCTGTGCACGAAGGAAAATTATTGGTAAAAGATATTATTGCCGATAATTTTTTACAACAAATTTTAATTGCACCAAAAGATTATTCGGTAGTGGCTACACTCAACCTTAATGGCGATTATATTTCCGACGCATTGGCTGCAGAAGTAGGTGGTATAGGTATTGCACCCGGTGCAAATATCAATTTCAAAACGGGCTATGCAGTATTTGAAGCTACGCATGGTACCGCTCCTAAATTTGCAGGCACTAATAGCATGAATCCTTCTTCGGTAATTTTAAGTGGTTGTATGATGCTCGACTATATTGGATGGAAAGAGGCCGCAACCTTAATTACCGATGCATTACAAGCAACCATTATGCGCAAAACTGTTACCATTGATTTTTATAATTTAATGAGTGGAGCTACTTTATTAAAAACCTCCGAATTTGGCGATGCAGTAATTGAGAATATGGGCATCGTTACCGGTGAAGCGCAATTGAAAAAAAGCAGTAGTTTATAGTTTAAATAATTTTGATTGCTGCACATTATTTACTGCGGCAATCTTAAACTTTCCCTCGTACATTTGTTAACCTTAAAATTAAAAGTAGAAGCAATATGGCAAAGATTAAAGTTAGCAATCCGGTGGTAGAACTGGATGGTGATGAAATGACCAGGATCATCTGGAAATTTATTAAAGACAAACTCATTCTTCCTTACATAGAAGTACCCATTCAATATTTTGACCTGGGTATGGAATACCGGGATCAAACAAACGACCAGGTTACTATTGACGCAGCCAATGCTATTAAAGCCTGTGGTGTAGGTATTAAATGTGCTACCATTACGCCCGATGAAGCAAGAGTGGAAGAGTTTAAACTAAAGCAAATGTGGAAGAGCCCCAATGGTACTATCCGTAATATTTTAGATGGCACTGTTTTTCGTGAACCCATTGTAATGCAAAATGTACCCCGCTTGGTAACCAACTGGACTGCACCAATTATTGTAGGCCGTCATGCTTTTGGTGATCAATATCGTGCAACCGATACTGTAATAAAAGGAAAAGGAAAATTAACCATGACCTTTACTCCTGAAGCAGGTGGCGAACCTCAAACCTTTGAAGTGTTCAACTTTAAAGGCGATGGCGTTGCTATGACCATGTACAATACCGATGAAAGTATTTATGGCTTTGCCCGCAGTTGTTTCAATATGGCACTAAGCAAAAAATGGCCGCTTTATCTTTCTACTAAAAACACCATCCTAAAAAAATACGATGGCCGTTTCAAAGATATTTTTGAAGAAGTATATCAAAATGAATTTAAAAAAGATTTTGAAACCGCAGGCATAGTTTATGAACACCGCCTTATTGATGACATGGTAGCAAGTGCATTAAAATGGAATGGCAACTTTGTGTGGGCTTGCAAAAACTACGATGGCGATGTGCAGAGCGATACCGTAGCACAGGGTTTTGGTTCCTTGGGTTTAATGACTTCGGTATTGGTAACACCCGATGGCAAAACCATGGAGTCTGAAGCTGCACATGGTACCGTTACCCGCCATTATAGAGAACATCAAAAAGGAAAGCCAACCAGCACCAATCCAATTGCATCCATTTTTGCATGGACCAGGGGCTTGGCATTTAGAGGCAAACTCGATGGCAACCAACCATTGATTGATTTTTGTAACGCTTTAGAAGCAGTATGTATTGAAACGGTTGAAAGCGGCAAAATGACCAAAGACCTTGCTGTTTGTATCCATGGTAATAAAGTAAACCATGGCGAACATTATTTATATACCGAAGAATTTTTAGATGCATTGGATACTAATCTAAAAGCTAAAATGGGATTGTAATAATTTTAAACACAGTGAAGCCCGGCAAATGCCGGGTTTTTTTGTGTTCTTGTTAGCAAGTTCTTAAAATAATGGAACTGCAAATGTTAGTAGTTTTCATTGCGTATTTTTATTCATTCTATTACCATCATTTTTTTGCTTTATGATTCAGAAAATACTATTTATCCTTTTATCGTTCTTTTATTTTCAACCAACATATGCACAGGAAATTTTTGATTCCCTGTTAACAGAGCTAAATACAAAATACCCACAGGAAAAAATATACATTCAAACCGATAAAGCATTTTACAATCCGGGAGAAACGGTTTGGCTCAAAGCCTATTTAAAATCGGATAATTTTCCCACGGCAATAAGTACCAATATTTATGTAGAATTAATTGACGAGAAAAACAATATTCTAAAAAGGAAAATAATGCCGGTAAACCAATTGGGAGCAAATGTAGATTTTGAAATTCCTGATACCACCAAAAAATCAAAGTTATACCTGAGAGCCTATACAAGCTGGATGCTAAACTTTGATGATACTTACAGCAAAGCCATCAATGTTATTCAACCCAATGCCGGCAAAAATGAAATTGTACCAAATTACACTTTAAATTTTTTTCCTGAAGGTGGCGACCTGGTGGCCGACATTGAAAGCAAACTTGCTTTTAACACAAACGATTCGCAAGGGAAACCATTTTTCATAAAAGGAGAAATTGTAAATGAAGAAGGTAAAAAAATGCTATCGTTTCAAAGTATGCATGATGGAATGGGCATTGTTATTTTTAAGCCGGAGGCAAGAAAAAGATACAAAGCTATTTGGAAAGACCCTTCCGGCATTTCGCATGAAACGCTTTTACCCAATAGCAGAACAGATGCCGCCACACTTAGTTTAATTCAAAAAGACGAAAAGATATACTACACTATTAAAAGACCACAGCAGGTATCTAATCAATTTAAAGAATTTATCATAGTGGGGCAAATGAACCAACAAATAGTATATGCTGCAAGAATAAATTTTAATATAAAAACGGAGGTTACAGCACCTATTCTGCTTGATTCTTTAACCGAAGGAATTCTACAATTAACCCTATTCAATAAAGACAACCAACCGGTGGCAGAAAGAATTTGTTATGTGAATGGAAGCCCTATGCAGTTTGTTACCGATTTAAAACTAACTACAAAAAATTTAAAAGCTAAAGGAAAAAATGAATTACAAATTGATGTAGGAGACGATTTAAAATCTAATATTTCCATTGCAGTAACCGACGAAACCCAAAGCCCACATCCGCCTTATGCTTCCAATATACTTTCCACTTTTTTATTGAGCTCCGATTTGAAAGGCGCTATTCACAACCCCGGTTATTATTTTTCGAGCAATGCCGATACAGTAAAACAACATTTAGACCTGGTAATGATGACCAATGGTTGGCGCAGGTTTAAATGGGAAGATTTATTGGCGGGAAAATGGCCGCAGATAAGCCACTTGCCCGATAACTATTTATCTATTGAAGGAAACGTTTTTGGTTTAAATGCTACAGAACTTACCGGAAGGTCAATCACCGGTTTTTTAAAATCGGGTAAAGAGGTAGAGACCACTTCAATCTTTAGCTTGGAAACAGACAAAGCCGGATATTTTAAAGCAGATAAATTTTACTTTTTTGATACCGTAAAAATTTTCTATCAAATTAACGACGACAAAAATAAACGGCTTACCAACAAAGCCAGCTTTAGTTTTAGAACAGGGTTTATTGAAGCTCCTAAAGTAATACTACCACAAGGGTTGGTATATGAAACCTTGCCTGCTGCCATTGCCGGAACAAATGCAACTAACTTTTCGCTATTAAAGAAAGAAGAAACAGACAATCAAAAAGTAAAAACACTTGAAAATGTTACAGTAAAAGGTAACATAAAAACAGTGGAAGCTAAAATGGATGAAGAGTATGCCTCGGGTCTTTTTAGCTCCGGTAATTCAAGAATATTTGCTGTTGAAAATGATCCATTTGCAAATTCATACCAAAATGTTTTACAATACTTACAGGGAAAAGTTGCCGGCTTGCAAATTACAACCGATGGCAACTCGGGTAGTGTGAGCCGCAGAGGCAGTGAAACCAGCCTGTTTTTAAATGAGATGAACACCGAGGCAGACTTAATACTATCAACCCCCATGAGTGATGTAGCAATGATAAAAGTATTTGACCCACCATTTATGGGCGCAATGGGTGGAGGAGCCGGTGGCGCAGTAGCAGTTTATACCAAAAAAGGTGCATCTAAAAAAGCAAATGTTCAGGGATTAAATGTGGTGAACATTCATGGCTATTCAAAATTTAAAGAATTTTATACGCCCAATTACGATGTAACTGCAAGCCCCGGTAAAGATTTACGTACCACACTCTATTGGAACCCTACCCTATTTTTCGACAGTAAAAACAAACGGATAGTACTGCCATTTTTCAACAACAGTAGCGCCAAAAAAATAAGAGTAATTATTGAAGGCATTAATGAGAAAGGACAAATTACAAGAGAAGAAAAAGTATTTGAATAACCGTTTCTCTAATGAATAAAAAACCGCCTCAATTAATTAGAGGCGGTTTTTTTTATGATGAAGCTTTTTAAAGCTTAGGTTAATATTAATAACAATAATAAAATAGCGATGATGATGGCGCCTACAGAAATATATAATTTCTTATCGAGTCCATCGGCAGCTTTGTGCATTTCTTTTAATTCTTTACGCAATGCTTTTTTTTCTGCATTGGTAAGACTGGTTTTATCCATTTTTTCAATTTCAGCAACTCTTGAAGTAATACGTGCAAGCGTAGCTGCCGGGGCTTCAGGAGTTTTTGTAGTTACTACACTATTGTTTGAAGCAATAGTTGCATAAGGGGTTGCTATACTAATGCAAAGTGCAACCACAGTGGCTTTAAAGAAATTAGTAAGTTTCATACTTTGTTGTTTATTTTTTTGCGAATGTAAGTTTTATTTGCTTCACTTGAAATGGAGCTATGCATCAAATACCCTGTTTTAACATTTTGAGTAATTGATTTTTCTTATAATATACTGGAAAACAAAATTTATTAAATCATTTGTTTAGGCCAAATGAGCAAAAGCCCGGTATCAAAACGCTTTCATCCATTGCCACCACCTTAAGGTGGTGGCAATGGAATTTTATATTGGAATGGCTTTAGCCATAAAAATATAGCCATAAAAAAACAACCATAATTTTAAAAAAAAAGTTCTGAATGCGTATAGAAAAAGTAAAAGTTCTAAACCGAATGGCCAATGGTTTCTTTTAAAATAATAAAAATGGCCATTACTAGAATAAACCAACCGAATGCAGGCTTTAGTTTTTCGCCATCTATGTTTTTTGAAAGCCGAATGCCTATGAAAATTCCAGCTATGGCTAAGGTAGAAACACTCAACAATAACCACCAATTTATTTGCTGATGATTGTGCGAACTTAAAAAGCCAATAAATGAATTAGCCGCAATAATGGCCAACGAATTGCCAACAGCAGCTTTCATGGGCACTTTAAGCAACATAATGAGTGCAGGTATTATTAAAAATCCTCCCCCTGCACCAATAAGCCCGGTTATAATACCAATTAAAAAACCATTCATTATTACCAACGATATTTTTAAAGAATCTTCTTCCCCTGCAATTGGTTTTAAAATATTTTTTTGCTTTATCATACTATACGATGCCCCTGCCATTAATATGGCAAACAAAATCAATAGCAACAAATCTCTGCTTAAATGAATACCTGCAACCGTTCCCAGCGACTCAGGAATTGCAGGCACTATAAAATTTCGGGTGAGTATTACAGAAATAATGGATGGAATGCCAAATAAAGCCACTACTTTTTTACTTACCATTCCTTTTCTAAAATAAGAATAACTACCCACGGCACTGGTAAGCCCCACAATAAATAGCGAATAAGAAGTAGCCGTTACAGCATCTGTGTTAAAAAAATATACCAATACCGGCACCGTAAGTATGCTGCCACCACTGCCGATAAGCCCCAAAGAAATTCCAATAAAAATGGCTGCTATATAACCCGCAATCTCCATTAGCTAATTTTTGTTTTCACGGCTGCCGGCATAAAGCTCATATTCCAATAGCCTGCAATCAATTTTACCGGTAAAAAATTCTATTCGTCTTTTTGGTTTCAGGCCAATTTTTTTTGCCAGCTCTAAATTCCCTGTAAATATATACCCGAAATAGCCTTTGCATTGTTGTTTCATAAAATCGCCCATGCGTTTATAGGTTTGTTGCAATGCAGTTTCATCGCCTAATCTATCGCCGTACTCGGGGTTAAAATATACTACCGCAGCCTCTTGTGCAGGTACAGTTGTTTTTTCAAAATCGCAACATTCAAATTGTATTAAATCTTCCACACCTGCAATTCCCGCATTTACTTTGCTTACATGAATAGCGTCTTCACTTATGTCTGATGCAATAATTTGAAGCCCGGCAGGTGCCTCTTTTACTTTTGCTTCAATGGCCTCTAATTCTTTTTTGTACATGCTGTGTAAATAACCCGTTACATGCATAAAGGAATAATTATCCCTATATAAACCCGGCCTTCTGTTGGTAGCCATTAATGCGGCTTCAATGGCCAATGTTCCGGAACCACACATAGGATTTACAAAGGCTGCATTGCCTTTCCAATTTCCGGCCAATATTGTTGCTGCCGCCAATGATTCGAGCATGGGTGCTTTACCGGGAATTTTTCGGTAGCCATGTTTTGATAAAGTTTCTCCCGATGTATCTAAAAATATTTCGGCTACATTTTCTTTCCAATACAAATGAATAACGGCCCCGTTTAAAGCGGCACCCGAATTGGGCCTTAGCCCTTTCTTTTCCCGAAACCTATCGGCAATGGCATCTTTCACTTTTACATTGGCAAATAAATTATTGCTGATGGTTTCGTTGCTTACATTGCTGCTCACAGAAAAATAACCATCAGCCGGAATAATATCTTCCCAGGGTAATTGCATTAATTGCCTGTACAGTTCATCGGCATTATTGGCATTGAATTGCTTTATAGAAAACAACACCTGGCTGGCACATCGAAGATTCAAATTGAGCCTTATGCAATCCTGCATGGTTCCTTTTAGTTCAACCCCGGTTTTAAAAACCCTGCCGGGTTTGTAGGGCAAATCTTCCACATCTTTTTGCAACCATACACTCATTCGGTTGCTGCAGGTAATAATTATCTTACTGGTAATGGAAAATAAATTCAAAATAAAATCAATTGCTAAGGGAGCAAAGTTAGGGATAAACCACGCTACTGAATCGAATTAAACCTAGAGCAATTTTATACAATGCTCCAGGCTTTGTTCCCACGCAGGAATGGCTATATCAAAAGCCTTTTGAATTTTTTGCGTATCTAATGCAGAATAGGCAGGCCTTTTTGCAGGAGTTGGATACTGTGCCGTAGCAATGGCATTCACCACACATTTACTACCGGAATATTTTTTTATAGCCAAAGCAAACTGTTGCCAACTAATGATACCCGTATTGCAATAATGGTAAATTCCCGGCAACCAATTTTGCGATTGTATTATCTGCATCACTGCAGCAGCTAAATCGGCTGCATAAGTAGGGCAACCCAATTGGTCGCTTACTACGCCAATTGTTTCTCTTTCGTTCATTAAGCGTAGCATGGTTTTTACAAAATTTTTCCCAAAACTGCTATACACCCACGAAGTGCGAATGATGATGGTTTCGCTATTTTGCTGCAAGGCTGCTTGTTCGCCCTGTAATTTTGTAAGGCCATAAAAGTTTACAGGATCCGTTGCATCTTCGGGCATATAAGGTACCGTTGCATTGCCGTTGAAAACATAATCGGTTGAAAAATGAAAAAATTGAACGGCATTTTTTTTGCAAAGGCTTGCAAGATTGGCAACTGCCGTAACATTAATTGACAAGGCCAATTCTTTTTCCGACTCGGCTTTATCTACAGCCGTATAGGCGGCGCAATTAATACATATATCAATGTGCTGTGTAGAAAAAAAATGTGCAACCGCTTCCACATCATCAATGGCTAATTGTTCCCGTGACACAAAAATAAATTTGTAATCGGCAAAGCCGGGTGCTAAAACTTTAAACTCACTGCCCAATTGCCCATTGGCACCGGTAACTAAAATAGTTTTTAATTGTGCCATGCAATTTTTATTTACCGTATTCAAAATTATTTACACAATTTTCAATATCGGGATACAATAAATCTTTATCAGAAATTATCATTTTATCTGTAGGAATGCGCCAGTCTATATTCAATCTTGAATCGGTTAAAGAAATACCACCTTCCGATTCTTTGTTCCAAAAAGCATCGCATTTATAAAACACTTCTGCTGTTTCGCTTAAAACAGAATAGCCATGCGCAAAACCTTTTGGAATTAACAGTTGATGTTTATTAGCATCGTTCAATTCAATGGCAAACACTTTTCCATAAGTAGGCGAACCTTTACGAATATCCACCACTACATCTAAAATACTTCCACTCAATACACGAATGAGTTTGGTTTGTGCATAAGGCGCCAATTGATAATGCAAACCTCTTACCACACCGTAGGAAGACCTTGCCTGGTTGTCTTGCACAAAATTTATTTGTATGCCTTCGGCTTTTGCAAGGCTTTCATTATAACTTTCAAAAAAATATCCACGGCTGTCTTCAAAAACCTTTGGTTCAAAAATAAAAAGCCCGTCGAAATTGGTTTTAATAAAAGGCATTGCGTATTAAATATTTTTATTGCTGTAAATGTTTTTGAAATAATGGATGGTTTCAATTAATCCATCGCTGAATTTTTTAGAAGGTTGATACCCTAATAAATTTTTTGCTAAGGAAATATCTGCCAACGAATGACGAATGTCGCCTGCTCTTGGTTCCCTGTAAACCGGCTCCCAATTGCTGTTGAGTTGCTGCTTGCAGGTATTGTACAAATCGTTCACAGTAAATCTTTCGCCAACAGCCACATTATAAACTTTTTTAAATGCGGCTTCATTTTGGATGAGCATGCCTTTAATATTTACCTGCACTGCATTATCAACAAAAGTAAAATCCCTGGTTTGTTCGCCATCTCCATTAATATATACCGGCGTTCTGTTTAAAATACCTTTTACAAATAAAGGTATTACGGCAGCATAAGGACCATCGGGATCTTGCCTTGGCCCAAAAATATTGAAATACCTAAAGCCCATAATTTTTAAGCCATACACATCGGCAAAAACCTGAGCGTATAATTCATTTGTTTTTTTTGTGGCCGCATAAGGCGATAAACAATTTCCAATTCTTTCTTCTTTTTTTGGAAGTGTTGGCTCATCGCCATAAACCGATGAAGAAGATGCATACACAAACTGTTGAACTTTATTTTCAACCGCAGCATTCAACATGTTTACAAAACCGTTTACGTTTACTTCATTGAAATAAACAGGTTCTTTAATACTTCTGGGCACAGAACCCAATGCAGCCTGGTGGCTTACAAAATCAATTTGCTTACAAGCTTCCTTACAAATAGTTTCATTTCTTATATCGCCTTCTATAAATTCAAACTGTGGATATTGTTTTAAAATAGCAAGATTTGAATCAAAGCCATTCACCATATTATCGAGTACCCGAACTTTAGCCGCTCCATTTTTTAATAAATACTCTGCTATATGGCTGCCAATAAAACCTGCTCCGCCTGTTATTAAGAAACTGCTCGATGAAATGTCTTTGGTATGAAATAAACTCACTCTACTAATGTATAATTGATAATGTAAAATGTATAATTAAAGGCTCCAGTAAACCCTGTTATTAATTTTATTTCTATAAATGCCTTTAAGATCGGCTATCATTGCTTTGGGCTTACTTATGCTGATAAAATATTCTTCGTTTAAATTTTTATAGTCGTTGTGCGGCACAGTAACTATTACCGCATCGTAATCGGATTCAAGTTGTGGCGTTAAACCAAAACCATATTCATGNNACTTTGCTGTTTCTTATATCGCTTACATTTTCTTTAAACGTAGCACCCATTACCAATACTTTGGCATCTTTTACATTGCCACTGTTTTGAATAATATGTTGCAAAACTTTTTTAGCCACATAACCCGCCATGCCATCATTAATTACCCGGCCTGCCAAAATCACCTGGCTATCGTAACCCAACTCTTTTGATTTATGGGTAAGATAATAAGGATCCACTCCAATGCAATGGCCGCCCACAAGGCCCGGTTGAAATTTTAAAAAATTCCATTTGGTACCTGCTGCTTCCAACACTTCAAAAGTGTTGATGTTCATTTTATCGAAAATGATGGAAAGCTCATTCATTAAAGCAATGTTGAGGTCTCGTTGAGTGTTCTCAATAATTTTGGCTGCTTCGGCTACTTTAATGGAAGATGCTTTGTGCACACCGGCTTTCACCACCAGTTCATATACTTTAGCAATGGTATCGAGGCTTTCCTCACAGCAACCACTCACTACTTTTATAATAGAGGTAATGGTATGTTCTTTATCACCCGGATTAATTCTTTCGGGAGAATAACCCATTTTAAAATCGGTTAGCATTTTTAAACCCGAAATTTTTTCAATTACCGGCACACAATCTTCTTCGGTACAGCCCGGATAAACGGTGCTTTCATATACCACATAGTCGCCTTTTTTTACAACCTTGCCTATAGTTTCACTTGCACGTAATACCGGTTTTAAATCGGGTACATTGTGTTCGTCAACGGGTGTNNGTAAATTCAATATCGCAGCCATCAAATGCACTTGACTCCAACTCCTGGCTGGGATCAATTTTATTTTGCATCATCTTAATGCGTTCGGCATTTATATCAAAACCAATTACCTTAATTTTTTTTGCAAACTCCAGCGCAATGGGCAAGCCCACATAACCCAAACCAATTACGGCTAACTTCTTTTTTTTATCTACTAAATCCTGGTACATATCAATTAAAAATTAAAAAGTAAAAAGTAAAAACCCAAGCAGATTTATATTTTGAATTTTGACCTTTTAATTTTGACTTACTTAAATTCCTTTGGTTGTTTTACTAACTCTTCTTTGGGCAGGCTTTTAAAATACTCATAAGTAATTTTCAAACCCTCGGCCCTGCTCACTTTGGGCTCCCAGTTTAAAATATGTTTGGCACGGGTAATATCCGGTTGCCTTTGTTTAGGATCGTCAACAGGCAATGGTTTGTATGCAATTTTTTGAGTGGTGCCGGTGAGTTTAATAATTTCTTCGGCAAAATCTTTCAAAGAAATTTCATCGGGGTTGCCCACATTTACAGGTTTTGAATAATCGCTCATCAACAAACGATATATACCTTCTATCAAATCATCTACATAACAAAAACTCCTGGTTTGACTACCATCGCCAAAAACGGTTAAGTCTTCGCCTCGCAAAGCCTGGCCAATAAATGCCGGTAATGCACGGCCATCATTCAATCGCATGCGTGGGCCGTAAGTATTAAAAATTCTCACAATCCGGGTTGCTACATTGTGAAATGTATGGTAAGCCATGGTAATGGCTTCCTGGAAACGTTTTGCTTCATCATACACCCCTCTTGGCCCAATAGGATTTACATTGCCCCAATAATCTTCGTTTTGCGGATGCACCAATGGGTCGCCATAAACTTCACTGGTACTTGCAACTAAGATGCGAGCATTTTTTGCTTTAGCCAAACCAAGGCAATTATGTGTTCCTAATGATCCAACTTTTAAAGTTTGAATAGGAATTTTTAAATAATCAATAGGGCTTGCCGGCGAAGCAAAGTGAAGGATATAATCCAATGCTCCGGGAACATGAATGAATTTAGAAACATCGTGATGGCAAAACTCAAACTGCTCCAGCGGAAACAGGTGTTCTATATTTTTAAGGTCGCCGGTAATTAGATTATCCATGCCAATTACATAATAACCTTCTTTTATAAATCTATCGCACAAATGCGAACCCAGGAAACCTGCTGCACCAGTAACCAAAACCCTGCCTTTGTAATTTTTTATTTCGCTCATGTAAAATTAATTATTGAGTAACAATTTTTCGGCCCACGCTTTCGTAATGAAAACCATGTTGCTTCATTTGATCCAAATCAAATAAATTTCTTCCGTCGAAAATTACTTTATTTTTTAAAGAAGATTTTATTCTGTCAAACTCCGGTGTACGGAATTCGTTCCATTCGGTAGCAATAATTAAAGCATCGGCATTATTTAAAACATCGTACTGCCCTTCGCCATATTCAATGGGATATTGCTTTTGCTCTTTTACATTTGTCATTCCCTCGGGATCAAAAGCACTTACTGTAGCACCTTCTTTGAGTAATTCTTCAATCATATATAAAGCCGGAGCTTCTCTTATATCGTCGGTATTGGGTTTAAAAGCCAGGCCCCACAATGCAAAATGTTTGCCTTTTAAATTGTTGCCAAAATATTTTTTAATTTTTGGCATCAGGTGCAGTTTTTGTTTTTCGTTTACATCCATTACTGCATCCAATATTTTAAAATCGTAGTTTACTTCATCCGACGATTTGGCCAAAGCCTGCACATCTTTAGGAAAGCAACTTCCACCATAACCAATACCGGGAAATAAAAATCTTTTACCAATACGTTCATCGCTGCCNNCGAACCATGTCCACATCGGCATTGAGTTTTTCGCAAAGCTGTGCTATTTCGTTCATGAAGGTAATTTTCACTGCCAAAAAAGAGTTGGCCGCATACTTGGTAAGTTCTGCACTTTTTTCATCCATAAAAATTATAGGATTACCCTGGCGTACATAAGGCAGGTACAAATCGCTCATTATTTTTTTGGCTCTTTCGGAGTTGGTACCCACCACAACCCTGTCGGGCTTCATAAAATCTTCCACGGCTACACCCTCTCTCAAAAATTCGGGATTGCTCACCACATCAAAAGCATTGCTAATATCTTGTGTGGAACTTGACAGTACAGCAGCTCTTACCTTATCTGCTGTGCCAACCGGCACGGTGCTTTTATCAACTATCACTTTATAATCGCCGGGTTGCAAAAGCTTCCCTAAATCGGCTGCTACACCCAAAATATATTTTAGGTCGGCACTTCCATCTTCACCGGGTGGTGTGGGCAATGCCAAAAAAATTACCTGTGCTTCTTTAATAGCATCCGCTAAAGAAGTGGTAAAATGTAAGCGGCCTTCTTTTTGGTTACGAAGGAAAAGTTTTTCTAATCCGGGTTCGTAAATGGTAATTTGACCGGCAGATAATTTGTCCACTTTATTTTTATCAATGTCAACACATATAACCTGGTTGCCGGTTTCAGAAAAACAAGTGCCGGAAACTAAGCCAACATATCCGGTACCTACAACTGCAATTTTCATAAGCTAAAAAAAATTATTTATTTACAAATTCAAGAACCTTGTTTACAATAAATTGTTGTTGCTCTTCATCCAACTCGGTGTGAATGGGCAACGAAATTACTCTTTCGGTAAGCCAATCTGTTATTTCTAAATTATAATCACTTCCTCCAAATGCTTCAAACATTTTTTGCCTGTGTGCCGGCACCGGGTAGTAAATCATAGAAGGCACGCCATTATCGGCTAAAAACTGGTGCAATGCATCTCTATCAACTCCATTCAATGTTAAAGTATATTGATGAAACACATGTTTATTATTTGCTGCACGATAAGGAACTGCAATTTTTGGATTGCTTGCAAATGCAGCATCATAATAATCGGCTGCTTTGCGGCGTGCATCAATGTATTCATCCAGGTGTTTTAGTTTAATATCAAGAATGGCGGCCTGCATTGCATCCAAGCGGCTATTGCAACCCACCACATCATGATAATATCTTTTGCTTTGGCCATGCGATGCAATCATTCTAAGTTTATCGGCCAGCGCATCATCGTTGGTTAGCATGGCTCCTCCATCTCCATAAGCTCCCAGGTTTTTGGAAGGATAAAAAGAGGTACAACCAATATCACCAATGGCACCTGTTTTCTTTTTTGTTCCGTTGGAGAACTCATAAACGCTGCCAATGGCTTGTGCATTGTCTTCTATCACAAATAATTTGTGCTTTTGAGCAATGGCCATAATTTTTTCCATATCGGCCGCTTGGCCGTATAAATGTACAGGTACAATGGCTTTGGTTTTGGGGGTGATGGCTTTTTCTATCACTGCCGGATCCATGCAAAAACTTTGCTTATCTACTTCAATAAAAATGGGTTTTATACCCAGCAAGGCTGCCACTTCTACCGTAGCTATATAAGTAAACGATGGCGTAATTACTTCGTCGCCGGCTTTAAGGCCCAATGCCATCATGGCTATTTGAAGTGCATCGGTACCATTGGCACAGGGAATGCAATGCTTGGCGCCATGATATGCAGCCAGGTTGTTGGCAAAATCGTTTACCAGCTTTCCGCCAATAAACTGCGAACTTTCCATTACTGCTATCACTGCGGTATCAACCTCTTTCTTTATTTTTTGATACTGGGTTTTTGTATCAACCATTTGCAAAGGCCTCATACTATAATTTTTATTGGGCGCAAAGATACAATATTGATGCTCAGAAATTGCCATATATAAACAATTATCGGCCTCCACAATTTGAACAGTTTTACATGCCGGAACACATTATTTTTGTAGAAATAATTTTTGATTGGCATTGTTGTTTTATAATATATTTCTTGCCTTGTACCATACAGGTGTACAAATTGCCGCTTTATGGAATAAAAAAGCTGCCTTGTGGGTTAGCGGAAGAAAAGCACAACAGCTATCTACTACTAAAGTTGAAAAGCAAACAGTGTGGATGCACTGTGCCAGCCTGGGCGAATTTGAACAGGGCCGCCCGGTATTAGAAGCCTTAAAAAAAGCTTACCCCAACTGCTATATCGTCCTTAGCTTTTTTTCGCCAAGCGGATATGAAATAAGAAAAAATTATAGCGGTGCCGACAAAGTAGTGTACTTGCCTTTGGACGGGCCATTTCGTTCTAAAAAATTTATTGAAACCATTAATCCCGGTTTAGTGCTTTGGGTAAAATATGAATACTGGTATTATTATCTTAACGAGTTAAAAAAAAGGAATACACCTGTATTATTAGTATCGGGGATATTTAGAAAAGAACAAAGTTTTTTTAAATGGTACGGTGGCTTATGGAAAAAAATGCTAGGCAGCTTTGAACATTTATTTGTGCAAAACCATGCTTCGGTTGAATTATTAAAAAGCATTCATGCACACGAAAATTGTACAGTAACCGGCGACACCCGCTTTGACCGTGTAGCAGATATTGCAGCGCAATGGGAGCCGCTAAGCGAAGCCGTTAGCCAGTTTTGCGAAGGGCATAAAGTAATAGTAGCAGGCAGCACATGGGAAGAAGATGAAGAAGAATTGATACATTATGCCAGGGTTCATCCCCATATCCGTTTTATTTTTGCGCCGCACGAAGTAAGTCCTGAGCGTATCAAAGATTTAAAAGAAGAATTTAAGGAAGGCATTTTATTTTCTGAACTGGCCAATAGGCAAATGTGTACGGTAATTCATTCCAATGTATTGATAATTGATAATATTGGAATGCTCTCCAGGCTTTATCGCTATGCAAGCATTGCGTATATTGGTGGAGGGTTTAACCAAAGCGGTATTCACAATATTTTGGAGGCTGCAGTGTATGGCAAGCCCATAGTATTTGGACCGGTGTACGAAAAATTTGCGGAGGCAAGGCAATTGGTAGAATTGCAGGGAGCTTTTTCAATTGAAAATGCCCTGGAATTAGAAGACCTTTTGAATAAATTATTTTCTGATGAAAGATTGCTTGCCCGTACAGGGGAAATTTGTAGTAAATATGTGCAGGAACATGGAGGTGCTACCCAAAAAATTATGGATTACATTCAAAGAAAACGCCTTTTAACCAACTGATCAAATTGTTTTACGGTGGCATTTCTGTCGTCCCAGCCGAGTTTCAATTTCAACTCTCTTTTAATCCAATATTCCGCTTCGGGATAAATAGAAAAAGCATTGATGGTTTTTATGCTGCGCTCATACATGGTTTCGTCGCCCCGAAACAAATCGTTAATAAATAAAAATTTATCGTTGATGCCAATGGCTTTTCTAAGGTCTCTAACCGGTGTTTCGGCCAAAGAGTCGAACAATTCGTTTTTGTTTTCTTTTAATTTTTCGTTGAGCGAAGTATTTTTTTGCTCGTTGAGCACATGGTTAATTTCGGCTTTTGGTTCCGGAGTGGTAGGAACGGGTTGATGCGTAAGGGTAGGAATATCTTCAACCGGGTCAAAAACAACGGTAGGTTTATGCTGTGCACCCATGCTCGATTTTTCTTTGGCAATTCGTTTTATTTCTTCCAATTCGGCTTCCACTTCGGCCTCATCAACCTGCAGCATTTCTACAATTTTTTCTTCGGGAGAAGTATTGTTTTCGCCGGGCCGAACGGTAGGCTTTTCTACCACATTCCCTGCAATAGCAATTGTTACGGGTGCAGGCGCAGCAGCCGGCTGAATTAGTTTTAAATGCTCCAGTTCGCTCCTGAGCATATCTACCGTTGCCAGCATTTGGTCAACATTAGCATTTTGTAACAATTGGTCTTGTAGCTTCTCCGTAAGGGTTTTCACCCGCTCCATATCAAAATATTTTGGTTATTTAGCAATGAAAAAACCTTGCAAAAATTTTGTTTTGCCCTGTGAACCAAAACCTTAATCTTTGCACGATTGGCATAAAGTTACTAACAGTATTTTAAAAAACAGTCATTAAAATGTTTATAGAACCTAATCTAAAAGGTGAAAGGCGTGGATGGATTGAAGTGGTTTGCGGTAGTATGTTCAGTGGAAAAACCGAAGAATTGATACGCCGATTGAAGCGTGTGAAAATTGCCAACTTAAAAGTGGAGATTTTTAAACCGGCTATTGATACCCGTTACGACGAATCAAATATTGTAAGTCATGATACTAACAGCATATTGAGTACACCGGTGGAAAGTTCTCAAAGTATTTTATTATTGAGCGAAGGTGTAGATGTGGTGGGCATTGATGAAGCACAATTTTTTGATGCCGAAATTGGAAATGTTTGTGAGCAATTGGCCCTCAAAGGTATTAGGGTAATTGTTGCCGGGCTTGATATGGATTATCTCGGTAATCCCTTTGGGCAAATGCCGGCCTTATTGGCCAAGGCCGATTATATTACAAAGTTGCATGCCATTTGTGTAAAGTGCGGCAATATTGCCAATATCTCTTACCGCAAAGTAGCTTTGGAAGGCCAGGTTCTTTTGGGCGAAAAAGATGTGTATGAACCAAGGTGCAGGCATTGTGCACAGGCAAAGTAAAAATTCAAAAGTAAAAAGTCAAAAAGCTAACAGACGCCTCTATATCCTCAACATTTTTTGTAACTGCTTTATTGATTATGCAGCCTGCATTGATGATGCAAGTCAAAAAAATATTACAAAACAAAGTCTCAAAACAAAGAAAATTTTGGGTTCAAATTAGAAAGCATTGTTTAGATTCTTGAACAGAGAAATTGGGCTAAAGCCCTTTTCAGGCTTGCATACATTGCCCCGACCTTAAGGTCGGGGCNNATAATTATTTTATACAATTTCGAAAATAGTTATTTAAGGATTCAATATTAATAAACAAAGCAGAAAAAGCTGAATATAAAATCAAGTAAAAAAAAGCATGCAACAATTTTTGAGCACAGCTTACACAAGGCAGTTAATATATGCTTATTAACTTCTTTATTTGTTTGTTTCAAAAAAAGATTTT